>JAVJQK010000037.1 GCA_040218145.1 Sandaracinaceae bacterium
CGTGCGCATCCCGGAAGGCCTCCGTCTCCTTCTCGCAGTGCGCCTCCAGCTCGTCGTCGTCGATCACGCGGAAGCTCGGGATCGGCCCGGGGTTGCGCTTCCGCGGAGACGCGGGCTCCGCCCACGGGTGCTGCTTCATCAGGCGCTCCGCGCCCAGGACGGGGAACTTCCGCTCTTTCGCGTGCGCCTGCTCCATCGACCGCCGAGCCCGCTCGAGGTGCTCCACCACACGGTCCGCGCCCAGCTCGCGCTGCAGCAGCGGCGGCATGGAGAATCGCAGCTCCTCCACGGGCTCCGTCGTGCGCGGGTCGAAGTACAGCGCCGGGCGCGCGACGCGGATCACCGTGCCCTTCATCATCGCCGGGTCGCTGACGAATCCGGGGTATTCGTCGACGGTCCGGGTCAGACCGTCCTTCACGACCTGGCCGTCCGAGTAGTGCAGGTAGACCAGCTGCGCGGCGGAGTTCACGAGCCGCATGTGATGGCTCCGCCCATCCCCGAACACGCGCGCTGGCGCCTCGAAGCCGTTCTCTTTCAGGAACGCTTTGACGAACTTGGAGACCTCGCCGTGGAACAGCCGCTTGAAGTCCGGCAGGTTCGCCTTCGTGGTCGTCACCGTGTCGTGCATGTGGTTCGGCTCGATCGTGATCTGATGCAGCAGCGCACCCGTCTTCCGCTGCGCAGCCGCCAGCGCGTACAGGATCCCCTCGTGCAGGTCGGGCGCGAACGGCGTCAGGAAGAGCTTCCGGAACGCGCAACGCACGGTCAGCCCGTACGTGGCCGCCGCGTGGATCGACGGCGGGCTCACGGTCTTCCCCTCTCGGCGCTGGCGGGCACGCCGGCGGACTACGCAAGCCCCGATCCGGATCACCTCGCATGTGATCTCGCGGACTTGCGAGCCCCGATCGGCGGAGGTGGCGGGTCGAGAGGTGGCGGACGCCGGCGCGGAGGGGGGTCCAAACCGTCATCCTGCATAGATGTGACTTGCATCGAAGCCTAAGATGCGCCATGCATCTATCCGGAGGGGCGATGCTGGATGTGAGCGAGCTGCGGGCGCGGACCGAGTCGGGAGAGCGGTTCGAGTACCTGTTCTTCTGGGGGCACCGCTCGGAGGGACGGGTCACGTCGACGTGCCTCAGTCAGTGGTATCCCGCGGGCTTCGTGGTCGACGGGGTGAGGTACGCGACGGCGGAGCACTGGATGATGGCGGGCAAGGCGCGGCTCTTCGGCGACGCAGAGCACCTGTCGAAGATCCTGGAGGCGCCGGACCCGGGGGCGGCGAAGAAGCTGGGCCGGCGGGTGCGTGGGTTCGAAGAGGCGCGCTGGCGAGAGGCGCGGGTGGGGCTGGTGACGGAAGGCAACGTGCACAAGTTCGGACAGAACGAGGCGCTGGGGCGCTTCCTGGCGGACACGGGCGAGCGCGTGCTGGTGGAGGCGAGCCCGCTGGATCGCGTCTGGGGCATCGGGCTGTCGGTGAAGAACCCCGCGCACCTCGATCCGGCGCAGTGGCGAGGAGAGAACCTGCTCGGGTTCGCGCTCATGGAGGCGCGGGAGACGTTGAGGGCGCGATGAACAGGCGAGACCGGAAAGCGCAGGCGGAGGAGACGGTGCGCGCGCTGGGAGACGGGCGCTACGTCACGGCCTCGGGGGCGAACGTGGAGATCCGTCACGCGCTCGACGAGGCCGTGAGGGGGACGCGGCTCTACACGCCCGACGCGCCGCCGCCGCCCGCGTCGCCGGGGACGCTTCGCACGCAGGTCGAGGTCGCCAACGAGACCACGCTCGCCGGCGCGCGCGCGCTCCTCGACGCGGGAGAGAACCCGGCGGCGCTCAACTTCGCGTCGGCCAAGAACCCGGGCGGCGGCTTCCTCGGCGGCTCGGAGGCGCAGGAGGAGAGCCTGGCCCGCGCTTCCGGCCTCTACGCCTGCCTTCGCGGCTCGCCGTACTACGACTTCCACCGCGCGCAGCGGGATCCCGTCTACAGCGATCACCTGATCGTGTCGCCCTCCCTGCCGGTGATCCGGGACGACGAGGGCGCGCTCCTCGAGGCGCCGTGGCCGTGCACGTTCGTCACGTCGCCCGCCGTCAACCGCGGCGCGCTGAAGCGGCCGGTCGACGTCGCACCCATCATGCGCCGCCGCCTCGCGAAGGTGCTCGACGCGTTCGCGGCGCACGGCTGCGTCGCGATCGTGCTCGGGGCCTGGGGCTGCGGCGTGTTCCGCAACGATCCGGTGGAGGTCGCGCACCTCTTCGCGGAGGCGCTCCGCACGACGCACCGCGGCGTCTTCTCCCGCGTGCGCTTCAGCGTGCTCGACCGCGGCGACCGCGGCACGTACCGGGCGTTCGCGCGCGCGCTCTGAGAGCGACAGGGGTGCGATCAGCGGCGGACGCCCAGGGCCTCGGCGAGCTCTGCTCCCGAGAGGCCGGGCGAGCCTTCGCCGGCCTCCTCCGCCGCGTGCACGAGCGCGACGATCCGGCGGTTGATGGGCGCGTCGAGCCCCACGCGCTCGGCGACGCGCACGATCTCGCCGTTGAGGTACTCGACCTCGGTCTCGCGGCCGCGGCGCAGGTCTTCCCACATCGATGAGCGAGCCTCGGCGTCGACCTTCACCTGCGCGCGGGTCACGAGGCGCACGATCGGGGTGGGCAGACGCAGGATCTTGGGCATGAGCCACACGGGGACGCCGCGCAGCGAGGGCGGCCGGACGCCGTCGGCGCGCAGGACCCCGACGGCCTCTTCGATGATGGCGGCGACGACGAGCCGCAGCTCCCGCTCCTGAAGCATCCGCTGGGTGGGCGCGTCGGTGAGCGCGCTGACCGCGTTGTTCAGGTTCACGAGCAGCTTGGTCCACTGCGCGGGCGCGATGTCGTCCACGACCTTCGTCTCGAGCGCCCGCGCCAGCAGCGCGAAGAGCGCCTCGGCGCGCGGCTCCCGCGACAGGACCAGGGGGCCGCTGAAGCCGCGGTGGAAGACGCCCTCGCCCCGCGAGACGACGTTGAAGTCGACGATGGTGGGGACGACGGTGCGCGAGCCGAGATGCGCGCGGAGCGTGGTCGTGTTCCGCACGCCATTTTGCAGGCTTAGGATCAGGCAATCGGGGGTCAGGACCGCGTCGAGGGCGCGCGCCGCGGCTTCGGTCTGGGCGCTCTTCACGCACACGAGCACGGCCTGGCAGGCGGCCAGCGCGGTGACGTCGGTCTCGTAGCGCACAGCCTCGGGTGCGTGTCGATCGCGCCGCTCGAAGTCGCTCGCCGTCAGCCCGTGCGTCGCGATCTCGGCCTTCAAACGCGCGCGCCCGACGAAGGTCACGTCGGCGCCCGCGCTCAGGAGCCGCGCCCCGACGAAGCAGCCGACCGAGCCCGCGCCGTAGATCCCCACCCTCACCGGTACGCCTCGGCCTGGGTCTCGAAGAGCGCCGCGTAGAGGCCCTCCTCCGCCACGAGCGCGTCGTGCGTGCCCCGCTCCGCCACGCGCCCCTCGTCGAGCACGAGGATCTGATCGGCGATGCGCGCGGTGGCGAGGCGGTGGCTGACGATGAGCCCCATGCGCCCGTCGAGGATGTCCGAGAGCCGCTCGTCGATCTCCGCCTGTCGCTTCGGGTCCGCGGCCGACGTCGGCTCGTCGAAGATCAGCAGATCGTTGCCGGTGGGCATCAGCGCGCGCGCGAAGGCGAGCCGCTGCCACTGTCCGCCGCTCAGCTCCGTCGCGCCCCGGAACGCCTTGCCGAGGCGCGTGTGATAGCCCTCGGGAAGCCGCTCGATCAGCGCGGCGGCGAGGCCCTGATCGGCCGCGCGTCGCCAGCCGTCTTCGTCCTCGAAGCGAGTGGGGTCGCCGGCGCCGATGTTCTCGCCCGCCTTCAGCTTGTAGCGGTTGAAGTCCTGGAAGAGCACCGAGATCCGCGCGCGCAGCCCGGCCACGCTCCACTCTCTCAGGTCGAGGCCGTCGAGGAGGATGCGTCCCTCCTGCGCCACGTAGCGGCGCGTGAGCAGCTTGACGAGCGTGGTCTTGCCGCTCCCGTTGTGCCCGACCACGGCGAGGGTCTGGCCCGGCTGCAGATGAAAGGACACGTCCGACAGCGCGGGCTGCGGCGCGCCGGGGTAGGTCCAGCTCAGGCCCTCGACCCGCAGTCCGTCGCTCGGGTTCGGCCCCTCGGTCGCGGACCCGGCGAGCTCCGGCACGGCGTGCTCGAGGTACGCGTCGAGGTTCTCGAGGTAGAGCGCGTCCTCGTAGATGCCGCCGAGCGCGGCGAGCGCGCTGGTCACCGCGGTCTGCCCCTGGCGGAACACGACGAGGTACATCGTCATCTGGCCGAGCGTCAGGTTGCCTTCCACCGTGTCCCAGACGATCCACAGGTAGGCGCCGAAGAACGCGGCGGTGCCGAGCAGCCCGAGGACGAGGCCCCACGCGTGCCGCTTGACCGCGATCTTGCGGTCCTCGCCGTAATAGGTCTGGAAGAGGGCGTCGTAGCGTCCGAGGAGGAGCTCGCCGAGGCCGAAGAAGCCGACCTCCTTCGCGAACTCCTCGCGCGTCAGCACGGTCTCGATGTAGTGGCGCTCGCGGTTCTCGGGCGAGTGCTGCTTGAAGAACCGGAAGGTCTGCTCGCTGAAGCGTGCCTCGGCGAGGAAGGACGGGATGCCGGCGAGCACCAGCACGAGCACCGCCCACCAGCTGAGCTGCGCGAGGAGCGCGAAGTAGCCGACGAGGCTGATGGCGTAGCGCGCGAGGGTGAAGGCGCGGGTGATCAGGCTGAGCGGCCGCACGGTCGCCTCGCGCCTCGCCTCCTCCATGCGGTCGTGGAGCGACGGGTCCTCGAAGTCGCTCAGCCGCAGGGTGATCGCCTTCTCGAGGATGAGGTGGGTGACGGTGTGGGCGAGCTTCGCCTTGAGGAGCTGCTGGCAGAAGGTCAGCCCGCGGCCCGCCGCGACGACCGCGCCGACGAGGAGCGCCTCGGCGCCGATCGCCCACATGGCCGTGTCGCGCGCGCCGGCGACGCCGTCCATCGCCGCGACGGTCTGGTCGACGACGATGCGCGCGACGTACGCCGCGATGGCCGGCGCGACACCCGCGACGACGGTGCTGAGCACGAGCAGGACGGTCAGCCCGCGGCTCGTGGACCAGGCCAGCTGCAAGGCGCGCAGGGAGTATCGGAGAGCGCTGGCCGCTTTCCGCGGCACGGGCAGCGCCCGAGCGTCGTCGTCGTTCATATCGTGAGCGCGGGGATGCTACCCGAAAGACGAGCCGTGGGCTGGCCGTCGCTCAGCGGGGCGGCGGTGAGCCCCAGTCGGGCTCGAGCGGGCCGTCGATGGCGGAGGCGGGCGGCGGGCGCGGCGGCGGCGTGACGACCGGAGCCGGAGCACGGCGGACCGGCGCGCGACGCGGGGGGCGGGGTCTGCGGACCGCGGGCGCCTCGACGGGAGCGGGCTCGACCACCGGCGTCTCCACTCCGACGGGCGCCGGCTCCGGCGCGGGCTCGACCTCGACCGCGACCTCGGCGGGCGACGGCGTCCCCTCGGCGGGCGTCCGCTCCGTGGGCGCCGGCGGGCTCGGCTGGCGGTGGTCCGGCGTCGCGGCAGACGGCGTCGTCGGCGCGGCGGCCAGGTGCCAGACCCACAGCCCGACGAGGACGAGCAGCCCGCCGCTCATGCCCACCGCAAGCCCCAGCAGCCAACCGCGCGCCCTGCGGCGCGGCGGGACACGGGCGGGCTCGGTGACCGGCGGTTCGACCGGCGCGCTGGCCTGCGCGTGGGGCCGGGTCACGCCTCCGCGAGGGAGCGTCGCCGGGCGCTCGGGCGCGCGCGTCTCGGGGAAGCGTCGCGCCGGCGGCGGGGCCGGCTCGGGGGCGTCGCCCAGCTTGCCGAGCCCGCGCTGGGTCCCGCCGGGCAGCGCGGCCATCGTCGCTCGCGAGCCCAGCTCCTCGCGCGCGAGGTCCTCGCGCGCGATGGCGGGCATCGTCTCCGACGACTCCACCGCGCGCCGATCGCGCGCGGAGCCGGTGTGCATGCCCCCGGCGACCCCGGTCTGAACGCCCTCGGACGGACGCTGCGTCTCGGCGTCCGTGGAGATCGCCTCCCCGCTCGAGGGCTCGGACAGACCGCGGGCGGCCGCGCGCAGCGCCTCGGCCATCTCCTGCGCCGTCGCGAAGCGGTCGGCGGGGTCCTTCTCCATCGCGCGCTCGACCAGCGCGACCAGCTCCGCCGCGATCCCCGGCCTCCGCTCGCGGATGGAGGGCGCCTGCTCGAGCAAGATCATGCCGCGCAGGGCCACCGGGGTGGCGGCCGCGAAGGGCAGCTGTCCGGTGAGGCACTCGTAGAGCGAGACGCCCACCGCGTAGAGGTCGCAGCGCGCGTCCACGGGGGCGCCGCGGACCCGCTCGGGCGACATGTACGCCGGTGTGCCGATCGCGATGCCGGTCGCCGTCAGCTTCTTCGCCGCCGCCTCCTCCAGGAGGTACGCGAGCCCGAAGTCGAGCAGCTTCACGAGCTCCGAACCGTCGGCGAGCGCCGTCAAGAAAACGTTCGAGGGTTTGATGTCTCGGTGCACCACGCCCTGGTCGTGCGCGGAGGCGAGCGCGTCGAGCAGCTGCAGGTGGATCTTCACCGCGCGGGCCGGGTCGAGCCGGCCGACGCGCGAGACCCGCTCCTCCAGCGTCTCTCCCGTCAGCTGCTCCATCACCAGGAACGCGCCATCGTCCGCCTGCCCGAAGTCGAGCACCCGCACGATGTTGGGGTGGCCGAGCTTGGCCGCGCTGAGCGCCTCGCGCTCGAGCCGCGCGATGGCGTCGTCGGCGGCGTCGCGGTGAGGGTGGATGAGCTTGAGCGCGACGGGCCTCGAGAGCCGATGATCGAGCGCGTCGTACACCACGCCCATGCCGCCCGCGCCGATCTCTTGCCGCAGCTCGTACCGACCCGCGATCAGACGCGCCTCCCCGCTGGTCTCGGCCTCCGCCACGCGCGGAGGGTAGCAGCGTCACTGCGCGCGGGCAGCCGCCCATGGACAGGGCGCAGCGAGTGCGTACATGCCGCGCCATGCCGACGAAACACGCATGGTGGACGCTCGCGCTGCTCGCGCTCGCGTGCGGAGGGCCCCAGGATCCCGCGACGGAAGATCTGACCGCGGAGGAGCACGAGGCGGAGGCGGCGCGCGAGGAAGCGGCCGCGTCCGAGCACGAGGATCGCTACGATCCCGACGCCCGGCTGACCACGGGCGGGCAGCAGCCCGGCACCGATCTCTACTACGGGACCGACCACTACAACCCGACGGAAGTGCACTTGCACGCGGCGGTCGAGCACCGCGATCACGCGGACGCGCACCGGGCGCGCGCGGAGCAGCTGCGCAGCTTCGCGGAGGCGGAGTGCGCGGAGTTCCCGCCGGAGACGCGCGCGTCTTGTCCGCTCTTGCTCGGGCTCGAGGAGGTCGAGGACATCGACGGCGGCATCCGCATGACCTTCGCGTCCGAGCAGGATCTGGCCCCCGTCGTCGACCACATCCGCTGCCACATCGCGTTCGCGGCCGCGCAGGGGAGCGAGGGCATGGACCATTGCGCGCTCTATGTACACGGCGCGGCCGTGACGGTGCGCGCCAACGTGGTGGACCTCACGACCGACCAACCGGCGTACGTGGCGGAGCTCCGCCGCCGCGTCCGCGTGCAGGCGCCCTGACGCTCACTGCGCGTCGGTGGGGCCGCCGTCGGTCCGGCCGATCGAGATCGCGCGCAGGATGGGGAACAGGCGCCGGACGTGCGGCCCGTTCTCCAACGCGCGCCGCGCGAGTCGACCCGACGCCGCCTGCAGGAGCGCCGCCTGATCGCGGTCCGCCGGCGGCAGGTTCTCCACGTCGGCGGCGCGGCGCTCCTCGAGCAGGCCGAGCAGGGTGTTCCAGGCGAGCGCCGCAGCGAGCGCGTCCCGATCGGGGTCGTGCTGCTCCCAGCTGACCGCCCGTCGGATCAGGAGCGCGACGCTGCTGCTCTGCTCGTGGAGCGGGCGATCCTCGACGTCGGCGAGCACCGAGATCACCTGGGCCACGTCACGATCCACCTGGGTGAACGTGGGCGGGGGGCTCGGCAGTCGGCCGCGGGCGGCGAGGATCTGTCGCATCGGCACCGCGATCGCGAGCCCCTCGACGCCGCGATCCATGCGACCGCGCGCCGAGAGGATGCCCACCAGGTGTCCCTCCGCGTCGATCACCGGGCCGCCCGAGTGGCCGGGGTTCACGGTCATCGTCAGGTGCAGGTCCCCGTTGCGCGTCACGCGGCTGACCTCGCCGCTCGCCGCGGCGGGGATCGTCTCTCGCAGATCGAGCGGGTAGCCGCTGACGCTCACGCGCTCGGACAGCGTCAGGCGCCGCTCCTCGAGCCCGGTCACGACCTCCTCGAGCGGCGAGTCCAGCGTGAGGAAGGCGATGTCCCGATCGGGGTCGACGTAGAGCGGCCGCGCGGCGATGGGCTCGTTGCTGTTGGGCGCGAAGACCACCCACGCGTTGGCGGACCACACGACGTGTCGCGCGGTGAGCACGAGCCGCGGGCCGATCACGACGCCCGAGCCGTGGCTGCTCAGCGGGTTGGCGGCCACGCGCGTGACGTGCGTCGTGCGCCCTTCGCCCCGCGAGACGTCGAGGCCGCGGAGCGAGAGGATGCGGACCGTCGCGCGGTCGATGGGGCGGAGGTTGACCGCGGGCTCGGCGTCTTGCGCGAGGGCTGGCCCCGCGGGGAAGGCCGCCACGATCGCGAGAGAGAGAGCCGGGAGGGACAGGGTAGATAGCCAGCGCATCAGTGAATCCGGAAAGAGTCGAAGAACTGTCCTGCGCGCGAGGCGTGCTCGCTCGCGCCGCGCCGATGAGCCTCGTCGACGATGTAGACGCGCCCGGCCGTGACGTAGATGCGGGCCTCACCCTCACCCGTCTCGCTTCGCCGCTCGTAGATGTGGCCCGGGAAGCCCGACGCGCTGGTCGGCCCGGCGCTGTCCCCCAGCGACAGCTGGGCGCGGAGGGTCTGCACGACGCCCTCCGGGGGTGGGCCGTCGAAGGCGATCACCCGGATGCGGTAGCGGGCGTCCCCGCCCCGGCTCTCGTAGGTCCAGCTGTCGCGGTCGCGCCCGTCGACCTCCACCTCCGCCGACGAGCGGTGGGTGAGCGCCGGCATGCGGACCGAGAAGTCGGCCTCCGGCATGTAGATCGCCTCGAGCTCGCCCGGCTGGCCGAAGGGCAAGAGCGCATCCGAGCGCTGGAGCTCGACCGAGGCCATGAAGCGCTCGGCGATCTGCAGGGCGTGCTGCTGGTTGGGGACCACCGCGAGCGCGACGTAGACGCGGTGCGTCCCGACGAACTGGCGCAGCGCCACGAACGCCCCGTTCGAGGACACGCCGAGATCCTCGCGTCCGTAGAAGCCGGGGATGTCGAGGCGGGTGGAGCGCCGCCGACCGAGCTCCTGCGTCTCGAACAGCTCGTCCGCAACCTCCTCGGCCGAGATGAGCGGGTCTCCGACGAGCCCTCCCTCCCACTCGGTCACGATCAGCGCGAAGCTGCCCATGCGGGTCTGGCTGCGCAGCATGGTCGAGTGGAACCGCGCGCCGTCGTCGTCGCGCCCGGTGCGGGTCGACGTCGCCGCGCCCCCGGGCATCTGCAGCGTCACGCCGGTCCGCGGCGGCCGGACCACCACCCAGCCGGCCATCGCGGCACCACCGGGCGCCGCCGCGCCGTACTGGGGCTGCGCATAGCCGGTGTTCGGGTAGTTGCGCCTCACGCGTCGGGCGCACGCGGGCAGCAGCAGGAGGATGAGGCTCGAGACGACGATCCAGCGCACGGCGATAGTCTTGCGCGCTCGATGCGCGCTGTCGACGTGCGATCGGAGCCGCGCTCAGCGGAAGAGGAGCCCGGTGTCGCTGCGAACCGTTCGGCCAGCGGCCGTGGTGATGGTGAACCCCTCGGCGTTCGCCGACAGTCGACCGCGGGGCGTGGGGCTGGGGGCGCTCCACGCGTCGCGGGATCCGTGGCCGACCCGCGCGACGGTCAGACCGCTCTCGGGGTCTCGGCCCGTGGCCACGACGGCTCCGTCGTGCACGGCGATCTGCAGATCGCCGCCCATCGTCAGCGGCGGCAGCGCGGCGCAACCCGCCCGGTCACAGCGGGCGAGCGTGAAGCGGTCTTCGTCGGGCCACGCGAGCACGACCGCGGTCGCGTCGCAGGCCACCCGCACGCCCGCGCGCGGCGGGGTCGGCCGGATGGGCCGCGCGGGCGCGAGGTACACGCCGTGCTCGGCGCCGACGATCCAGTGCGCGTCCCCGCAGACGGCGAGCTGCGTGGCGCCCTCGACCTCGTGGGGCACGGTGACGTCCTCGAGGTGGATGACGCCGTCGTCGAGCCAGGCGATGCGTGGCTCCAGGACCCGTGGTTGCGCCAGCCGGGCGTCGACGAAGCGCGGGTGACGCGCCGCCGGCGTGGGCGGCGTCAGCGCGGTCGGCGGACCGTCCGGGGTCTCGAGCGCGAACGGCCCGCCGGTCGCGCCCGTGATCCGTCGGTCCCCGAGCTCGTCGAAGAGGACCGCGTCGCCCGCTCTGGCCTCGAGGAACGGCCGGCGCGGTGGCTCGAACGGGACGTCGAGGCTCTCCACGATCAGCGCGATCGGGAGCGGCTCGGGCGGCGGCACGTCATAGCTGGCCCCCGGCGGCATGGTCTCGTCGAGCACGGCGATCGGCGCGGCCAGCGCGCGCAGCGCCTCGGCCGCGGCGGAGGGGGCCATCTCGGGCGTCACGCGCGGCGCGAGGACCTCGAGCGTGGCGAGGGCGTCCGCGTCGCCGCGCCCGCGCACGCTCGCGAGCAGGCCGACGCAGCGCTCTGGCCAAGGCGTCCCCTCCGGCGGTCGCAGGCGGCTCTCGAGGAGCTGCGCCCAGAGCTTCACGACCAGCTCGCTCTCCGGCTCGCCTCGACCGACCGGCGTCCCCACGAAGCAGCTGCGGGCCACGTCCCACTGCTCGCCCGCCCAGCGGTGGGCGCTCTCTTCGCCCTCGCGATCGCTGCGCCAGGTCGACCAGACGACGAGGCCCAGGACCCCGGCGACGGTGACGACCGCGGCCAGCCCGCGCTGCCGCGCTTTCATCGGCGCGCTCTCATCGTGCGTGCGCTCTTCATCCGACGGCGGCGCGGAAGGCCCGCGCGAGCGCGATCGCGCTGCCGAAGCGCCGCGTCGGCTGCCGGCTCATCGCCTGCGAGACGACCAGCGGCACGTCGGGCGGGAGCGCGGGGGCCAGCTCCGCGAGGGGCGGGTGGTCGCCCATCACGATGTCCATCATCAGCTTGCCGGGGACCTTGCCCTCGAACGGCACGCGGCCCGAGAGGCACTGGTAGAGGATCACGCCGAGCGCGTAGGTGTCGATGCGCGCGTCCGGCTCGCCTTTGCCCGTCAGGAGCTCTGGCGCCATGTAGGCAGGCGTCCCGATGAGCTCGCCCGTGCGCGTCAGGCGCTCGAGGCCGAGCACCTTGCTCAGCCCGAAGTCGAGGAGCTTGACCGGGGAGGCGGCCTCCGCCGCGTCGCGGAGGAGGAACACGTTGGCCGGCTTGAGGTCTCCGTGGATCACCCCGTGCTCGTGGGCCGCGGCGAGGCCCTCGGCCATGCCGTGGACGATGGGGAGGAGCGCGTGAGGGGACATCGCGCCGCTGGCCTCGAGCCGCTCGTAGAGGGTCTCTCCGTCGAGCAGCTCCATCACGGAGAAGAGCAGCTCGTCGTCGCTCGCCCCGACGTCGAGGAGGCGCACGATGCTCGGGTGGTCGAGCGCGAGCAGGACCGAGGACTCCCGACGGAACCGCCGGCGCACGTCGCGCTCGCTCGTCAGCTCCGGGTGGAGGAGCTTGAGCGCCACCTGCCGCCCCGCCTCTTCGTCTTCGGCCTCGAACACCGCGCCCATGCCGCCCGCCGCGATCAGCCGGGTCAGGCGGTAGCGGCCCCCCATCACCGTGCCGGCGGGCGGCAGGCTCTGGCGCGACGGATCGGCTTCGGCGCCCATGCCAGGCGCATCGTTTCGCGCGCGCAACCACCGCGTCAAGCTGGCTGCGATATCCTCGGCCCCGCATGGTCTACCGCCAGCACGCCTTCGAGATGCCCGACGCGGACTCGGGCGAGCCCGATCGGAGCCTCGCGCGGCTCGTGGTGTCGGGGGCGCACGGCGCAAACGGCGCGCACGGCGCCCCGGGTGGGAGCGGCGTCGGCGCCGGGGCGGATGGGCACCCCGGCGGCGACGCGGGCCAGGCCCGGATCGGGCAGAGCGCCGGCGCGATCCGCGTTCGGCTCGCTCCGGAGGCGCACGAAGGAGATCGCGCGCTCCGGCTCGACGCGTGGCTGCGCGGGCCCGACGGCGCGTCGCACGAGCGGACCGAGGAGATCGCCTTCGACGAAGGGGGCTTCATCGATCTCCGGGCGCGCGGGGGGCGCGGGGGCGACGGCGGTGTGGGCGGGGACGGCGGCGACGGGGCGCGCGGCCATCGCGGCGCCAACGCGACGCGGTACTCGAGCGGCGGGAACGGCGGCCGCGGTGGCGACGGAGGGCGCGGCGGGAACGGGACGAGCGGCGCGAGCGGCGGGAGCGGCGGGAACGTCGAGGTCGCGGTCTCGGGCGACGACACGCACCTGCTCATGCTCGTCCGGCACGACGTGCGCGGCGGCGACGGCGGCGTCGCGGGGCGCAACGGTCGCGGCGGGAGCGGCGGCGCGGGCGGCGCCGGGGGGAGCAGTCACCACTGGACGACGACCGAGTCGTACCGGGACGCCAACGGGAACTCGCGCACGCGAACCCGCCACCACTCCAACCCTGGCGGCTCGAGCGGCCCGAGCGGGAGCGCCGGCTCGCCCGGGCGCGCGCGCCTGCACGACGGCGCCGACGGCCCCGACGGCCGCTTCCGCATCTCGGTGCACTACGCCGACCGCGTCGAGGCGTACCCCGATCGCTACCGCCTCCGCCTGGTCTCGTTCCAGCACCTCTGCGCCAACCGAGACGGCGTCTACGAGCCGGACGAGCGCGTCGAGGTGCGGGGGCTGAAGGTGATGAACGTCGGCGCCATGCCGACCCCGCACAACCACGACGTGCAGCTCGCGCTCGAGTCGGAGGGCTGGGTCTGGCCGGACCGGGACGCCCACCTGCTCCTGCCACGCGCGCTCGGGCCCGGGGAGATCGCCGACGTCGAGGGGAGCCTGTTCTTCACCATCGGGGACTGGACGCCCGACGCTCCGGCCGACGCCTTCGCGGCCGCCGACCACATCATGCAAGGCGCCGTGCTGCCCGCGGCGCATCGCGCCTTCGAGGGCTATCACGGCCCCGAGGATCCGCAGGGGCGCTTCGACGTGCGCTTCCCGGTGCAGGCGTCGGTCCTGGAGAGCCTCCATTCGCTCGCGCCGGGCGAGGCGGCGAAGGTGCGCTTCGCGGTCCGGAGCGTGAGCGCGCGGAGCTTCGGGCACGCGGGAGAGCTGGGCCGGGAGCTGCGGTTCCGGCTGCGGCCCGAGGGCTCGGAGCTCGGCCCGGAGCACGTGACGCTGCACGACGACACGGGCGCCGCCCTGCCGTGGGACGAGGGCTGGCTGCTCCGCATCGCGTCGCTGGGCCCGCGGGAGACGCGCTCTTTCGAGGCGACGCTCTCGCTCGCGCCGGACGCGCCCTTCTATCGGAGCGCGCGCTTCCGGCTGAGCCTCGAGCTCGAGCGGCCCCACCGACCCGAGGTGCGCCCGATCCAGCTCCGCGACTTCGAGTGGCGGGTGGCGCGGCGCTATCGGCGCGTCGAGGGCTGCGACCTGCTGCTCGTGACCAGCCATCGCACGACCCGCGAACAGATCGAGGCCTGGGAGCGGCTCGCGGCGCGGCTGGGGCTGTCGGTCGCGATCTGGGACTGCTCGCTCGAGGGGCACCTCGACCTGCGCGCGGAGCTCGGCGCGCACGTCGGGGGCGGGAGCCTGCTCGCCCACGTCTCGGGAGGCACGGTGGTGATCCTGGACGCAGCGATCGAGTCCGCGGCCGGACCCGCGCGACCCCACCGGCTGCTGGATCGCGACGCGATCGCCCTGATGAAGGCGCGCGACGTGTCGGTCGCGGTGATCGGAGGCCAGGAGGGCGACGTCGACATCGTGCGCTGGCTCATGCCGGATGACGCGAGCGAGCCAGACGCGCGTCGTGAGAGCCCCGCCGCCCTGCGCGATTCGCTCGCCGGGCTCGGAGACCTCCACGGTCAGGGAGAGCTCGACGTCCACGAGGTGTGCGAGGTTCATCATGTCGGGTTCTTCTTCGAGCCGCCCTCCGAGGCGCTGCTGCAGCGACGCGCGGAGTCGCTCTCCCGGGATCTCCGGGACGCGTACCCGAACCGGCGCTTCGTGGTCAGCCCGCGCTACGCGCCCGAGGAGGTCTCGAGCGTGGGCCTCGTCAAGCGCTGGAGGCTCGGCGAGATCGAGGTGCGCACCACGCTCGAGTCCGCGCGCGGTCGCGTGGTGCACGTCGCCGAACGGCTGGGAGAGGCGCGTCCCGAGGACATCGACGGCCCCCACTTCCAGCAGGTCCTGCTCCTGGCGCGCGACTTCGAAAAGAAGCTCGAGCGGCTCGAGCGTGCGGTCGCCGAGGGCGCGGACGCGCTCCCCGAGGTGCGCGCGATCCTGGTCGACCTCGTCAACGAGCAGCGCGCGGTGCTCGCCTCGCCGTGGCGGCGAGGGCTCTCCCGCTCCGAGATGGAGCGCGCCCTGCCGCTGCTCCGCATGATGCGCGACCGCGCGGGTCGCCTCGACGCGCGCTCGCCGGAGCAGGAGCCCGCGCTGATCGAGCTCGCGGCGCGGCTGCGCTACTTCTCGCGGGCCCAGCCCCGCTGGTGGGAGTGGCCGCTCTCTCCGCTGCGGCGCGCGCCCAGCCTGCGCTGGGTCACGCGGCGCCTGCTCGACGACTGGATCGAGGCCACGTTCGGGGTGGCTTCGACGCAGACCGACGACCGCGCCGATCAGGGCCGTGGCCGCGTGAAGGACGCGCGGAGGAGAGTCCGCGACCGCGAGGCGGCGCTCCGAGACGGGCGTGCGGCGTTCGAGGAGACGCACGGACCGGTGGACGCGCGCGCCCACAGCCGGCTGCTCATGCGCGAGCCGATCGAGTGGCGCGGCGTCACGACCGACGCCGAGCTGCTCGAGGAGGCCTCCGACCGGGTCCGCTCGACGTCTCGACTGGCCGCGCTTCGGGCTCGGGACGCGGCGGATGACGCGCTCCGAAAGCGGGTGCGGGAGGCGCAGTCGAGCGCGCGGGAGCGGCTCCTGGTCCGACGGCGCGTCGCGGAAGAGGAGCCCGCGGCGCCCGTCGAGGTGATCGAGACGGCGCGCGCGCAGGAGCAGGCGAAGCTCTGAGGCGTCCAAGATCGCGGCGCGCGTCGGGGTCAGCCTGCCGTGGCGACTTCTCTGGTACCGTACCGATCCGTCATGGGGGGGCACATGCGCGCGGCGATCGGGCTGCTCTTGTTGGTGGGCTGCGGCAGCGACGCGGCCCTCGATCGCACGCTGGCGACCGTGGTCGAGGTGCGGGGAGAGGCGACCGTCTCCGAGGACGCGGTGGCGCGGCTCGGCCGCGCGGCGGCGGACCAGGAGCTGGCGGTCAGTGGGCTGGCGCGCCTGGAGATGGACGTCGGGCCGCAGCTCCTGCTCGACGACGGCGCGCGTCTGACGATCGTGGACGAGCACACGCTCGCGCTCGGCGCGGGCCGCGTCTACGCCGAGGCGGGGGAGGGCGAGGAGCTGCTCCTCTCCCGCGGCGAGGTCACACTTCGTCTCGCGGACGCGGCCGTCAGCGTCACCGCCGAGCCGCTCTCCCTGTACGTGATCCGCGGCTCGGTCAGCTGGCGGAGCGGCGACGAGCGCGGCGTGGTCGAGTCGGGTCAGCGGCAGACGTTCGCGCCGCCGGCCACGGAGCCGGTCACGCTCTGGCACGACTGGACGGGCGGGCTGGCGCGGCCCGGACCGGGCGACGCCAGCGGGCCGGCGGGGGTCGGCGTGCTCGAGGCGCGCGTGCCCGAGGAGGTCGGCCAGGCGCGCTGGCCGCTGGTGATCCGTCGGCTCGACGTGCAGGTGCGCGTGGTGGGCGACATGGCGCTCACCGAAGTCGAGCAGGTCTTCTTCAACCCGGCGAGCGAGACGGTGGAGGGGCTCTACCGCGTCCGGGTGCCCGAAGGGGCGGTGCTGCAGCGCTTCGCGGTGGATCGGAGCGGGCGCATGGTCGACGGCTACGTGCGCGAGAAGGCGCAGGCGCGGCAGGCCTACGAGGCGCAGGTCTACCGCGGCTCGACGCTCGACCCCGCGCTGCTCGAGTGGGTCGCGCCCGGGCGCTACCAGGCGCGCATCTACCCCATCGCGGCCGGCGAGACGCGGCGCATCGTCGTGCGGTACGCGGAGTGGCTCACGGCGCGCGACGGCGCGCGGCTCTATCGCTACCCGATGGGGGCCGGGCGGCGCGCGCCGCGCATCCAGGAGCTGTCGGTCACCGTCGAGCTCGACGAGTCGGGGGCGGAGCACGTGCGGGCCGGGATGGGCGCGGCGATCGAGGAGGGGCGCGTGCGCCTCCGCCGGAGCGACTTCGCGCCGCGGGCGGACTTCTGGCTCGAGCTGGACGCGCCCCAGGGCGGGCAGCGCGCCTGGCAGGCGCCGCACGAGCCGCCGCCGCGCGCTCCGAACGCGCCGGCCGCCATCGGCGAGGCGGACGAGCGCGACTACTGGTACCTCCCGCTGCGCTTGCCCGACGCGCTGTTCGAAGACGCCGCCGAGGAGGGCATGGACCTCGTCGTGGTGGCGGACGTGAGCGCCGCGACGGATCGCGCGCACCTCGAGCTCGGCCGCAGCATGGTCGAAGCCTTGACGGCTCACCTCGGCGACAACGACCGCGTGGCGATCGTGACGAGCGACCTGACCATCCGCTCGCTCGCGGGCGAAGAGGGGCTCGGGCCGGCGACCGAGGCGCGGGTGGACGGCCTGCTCGACGCGCTCGCGCGCGCCCCTGCGGGCGGCGCGACGGACCTGGGGGCGGCGCTGGGCGCGGCGGCGAGCCTGCTCGCGGAGGATCGGCCGGGCGCGGTGATCTACATCGGCGACGGCGCGCCCACGGTGGGTGAGATGGAGGCGGCCGGGCTGCTCGAGCGCCTCGCGCGGCTGCCGGCGCCGCTCCGGCTCTACGCGGTCGCGATCGGCGCCGACGCCAACCTCGATCTGCTCGAGGCGCTCACGCGCGGGGGCGGCCTGGCGCTCCGGGTCGAGGAGCGAGCGGCGGCGGCCGACGCGGCGCTGTCGATCCTCGCCCACGCCACCGAGCCCGTGGCCCAGCGGGTCGAGGTCGACCTCGGGACGGGCATCGAGAACGTCTACCCGCGCCGGCCGGTGGACGTGGTGCGCGGCGCGGTGCTGCCCGTGGTCGGTCGCGTGCGCGACGCGCCCCCGACGCAGATCACCGTGCGGGGGCGGATCGCGGGCGAGCCCTTCGAGGAGACGCTCGACGTGGCCACGCTCACCACGGAGGCGGCGACGGACCTGCGCCTCCGCTGGGCCGCGGAGCGGCTGCGGCAGATGCTGCTCGATGGCGGTGGGCGCGAGGAGGTCGCGGAGCTCGGCACGCGTTACGGGCTGATCACGCCCTTCACCAGCTACTACGTGCCGAGCGCGCAGGAGCTGGGGCACCTCGGCGCGGCCGCGCTGCCCTGGATGGATCGGCCGAGCCTGCTCGCCGAGGCGCGACCCGAGGCGTCGGGCTGGCAGGGCGCGTTGATGACGATCGCGCTCGGACCGCTCGCGCTCGCGGGCTGCGCGGACCGGGAGGCGGCGTCCGTCGGCTCGACCCGCGCCGAGCTCGATCTCGAAGGCGAAGCGATGGAGGAGATCCCCAGCGCCGCGCCCATGGGGGCGCCCGAGGAGACGGCGACGGACAACCGCTACGCGATCCAGGGCGCCGCGGACGACAGCGTCGCGCCGGCCCAGCGGGCGCAGCCGACCACCGAGTCGGAGCGCAGCCGCGGCTACTACGCGGACGACCCCGCCGAGCCCGAGCCCGAGGCGGTGGCGGCGGCTCGGCCCGCGACGCCGCCTCCGCCCCGGTCCGCGAACGAGCCGGCGGACGTCGCGGGCGAGGACTTCGGCCTCATGGGCGCGGGGAGCGGGGGCGGCGGCGGGCAGCGGCGCGCGCGTCGCAGCTCGGCGTCGTCGGGGGCCCGAGCCCTGCTCGACACCTTCGGCGGCGGAGACGGCGCGCCCGCGCGAGATCGCGGCGAGCGCTCGGATCGCCTCGCCGACTCCACGACCAGCCAGGAGCAGTCCAACCTGCGCCAGAACGCGCGCGGGCCGGCGGGCGCCGAGGGCCGCACGCTGGGCTGGGCCGCGGGCGACGACGACGAAAGGGACGAAGACCTCGACACGCTCGACCTCGATACGGGGGTGCGGCTCGTCACCCGCGGCGGCGCCACCCGCACGACCCGCGTGACCCACGAGCGCCGACGCTGCTCGGACGCGTCGCATCTCTCTCTGGGAGATCGCGCCGCGCTGTGGGACGAGCGGCTCGGGCTCGAGCCGAGCGCGGTCGGCTGGCTGCGGGTCTATCGCGCGGCGCGCCGCGGCTGCGAGCTGTCCACCTGGCGGGACCGCAGGACCCTGCTGTCGCGCATCCTGCACCGCGCGGGCAACGTCGAGCGCATGATCCAGGTCTACCGCCTCTTCGACGCCGCCTCCGCGCGCGGCTACCTGCGGGGGGAGATCCTGCGCCGTGTACGTTCGCCACAGGACTTGCGGGTCGTGCGCGAGGCGTTCGGGCTCGGCCAGGAGCCGGACTGGGAGCTCGTCGAGCAGGTGCTCGAGCGGGCGAACGGCGACGAGGCGCGGCTGCGCGCGCTCCGGCGGCTGGCGGCGCAGTACGAGGAGAGCTTCGACCTGAAGCTGCGGCTGCTCGAGCTGCTCGAGACGAGCGGCCACGGGCCCGAGGCGCGGCGCCTGGCCGAGCGCCTCCGCACCGACCCGCGCTCCGACGCGGGCGTGCGGACGGCGGTGGGCGAGATGTACCTGCGCATGGACCGCGAGGAGGACGCGCGGCGGGTGTTCAGCGAGATCGTGGAGTTCGCCCCGCTGGACGAGCTCGCGCGGCGACGGCTGGGTGACCTCTACCGCGCGCACGGCTGGTACGAGGACGCCTATCGGCAGTACCAGACGCTCGCGAGCATCCGCCCCGACGACCCCAGCGCGCTCTTGCTCCTCGCGCAGGCTGCGGCGGGGACGGGGCGCATCGACGAGGCGCTCCGGCTGGAGCAGCGACTGATGGAGACGGGACAGCCGGGCACCACGCAGGGCATCGCGCGCGTGGCCCAGCTCTGGACGTCGGTGCGGCTCGCGAAGCTGCGACGCGACGCGCGCGAGGCGGACGACGACGCGCGCCTGGACGCGCTGAAGCGCCGCATGCGCCGCGGTGGGGTGCTCACCGGCGCCGGGGACCTGCGCGTGACCCTGGTCTGGTCGCACCCGGACGCCCAGATCGCGCTCTGGGCCGCGCACCCGGGGGAGGGCCTCGCCCGCCCCCTCGAGCTGACCCCCGAGCACGGCATCGAGGCCTTCGACGTGCCCGAGCAGGAGGACGGCGTGTATCGCTTCGAGGCGCGCCGCATGGACGCCGAGTCCCCCACCGATCTCGACGCCGAGCTCGTCGTGGTCTGGCACGAGGGCGAGCAGGACGAGGTGATCCACGTGCTGCCGCTCGCGTTCGCCGAGGGGCGCGCGCGCTACGCGTGGACCCTCGAGGGCGCGACCCTGGCGGAGGCGCGGTGAGGGCGACGCTGATGGTGCTCGCCCTCGTGGGCTGCGCCGGCTCGGGGCCCGGCGCGACGTCGCCGCCCGAAGCCGTGGCCGAACCCGATCCCGTAGCCGATCCCGTGGCCGATCCCGATCCCGATCCCGTCGGCGCACGCGACCCCGACCTGGGCGCCCGCCTCGTCCTGCTCCACCCGGTGATGCCCGCGCACGGCGATCCCGGTCGCGATCCGTCCGCGCGCCTCGACGCGCGCCTCTTCGTGCGGGGCCCGCCCGGCTGGCGGACCCAGATGGTGGTGCCGCTGGGGTCGGAGCTCGACTGGGAGCTGACGGCCGCGGACGGCACCCGCTGGTCGCCCATGTTCCTGCCTCCCCCCGTGCCGCGGCCGGGCGGCCCGCCGCGGACGAGCGTCGTGATCCCCGACTCCGGGGAGGTCGAGGTGGGCACCGTGCACGGGGTCAGCGGCTTCTCTCGCGAGGGATCCGACGACTGGCAGGGCGGGCTCCCCGCCGGCACGTACACGGTCCGGGTGTCGGGCATCGACCTCGGGGACGGCGTGCGGCGGAGCGCGCCGCCGCTGACCCTGACCGTTCGGTAGCGACCGCGTTGCGGCTCGACGCGGGTGGCCACAAGGTCATCGCGTGAAGGCGATCCAGTTTCATCGCTACGGGCCGGCCGATGTGCTCCGCTGGGAGGAGGCGCCCGATCCCCAGCCGGGTCGCGGGGAGGTCCGCGTTCGCGTTCACGCGGCGGCGCTGAACCCCAAGGACGTCCTGGTGCGCAAAGGAAAGTTGCGGGTCTTCACCGGGCGTCGGTTCCCGCAGCGATCCGGCTACGACCTCGCCGGGGAGGTGGACGCGCTGGGTCCCGGGGTCCGCTCGCTCCGGATGGGGGAGGAGGTGTTCGCGATGATCCAGAGCTGGCGCGCGGGCGCCTGCGCGGAGCTCGCGATCGTGCCGGAGGGGGAGCTCGCGCCGAAGCCGCGCTCGATCTCGATGACCGACGCGGCGGGCATCCCGCTCGCGGCGCTCACGGCCCTGCAGGCGCTGCGCGATCTCGCGCGCGTGCGGCGGGGTGAGCGGGTCGTGATCAACGGCGCGTCGGGCGGCGTGGGCGTGTTCGCGGTGCAGATCGCGAAGCTCCTCGGCGCGCACACGGTCGCGGTGTGCAGCGCGAAGAACGCCGAGCACGTCTCGCGGCTCGGGGCGGACGAGGTCGTGCCCTACGACGAGCGCGCGCTCGAGGCCGAGCCGGGTCCGTTCGACGTGATCTTCGACGTCTTCGGGAGCGCGCCGCACCGGAAGGTGAAGCACCTGCTGGGTCCGCGCGGCCGCTACGTCACGACCATCCCCTCGCCCGGCCACGTGTTCCGGGATCTGACGACCCGCTGGACGAAGCGGCCGGCGCGCCTGGTCGTGGTGCGGAGCCGCCGGCGGGACCTCGAGCAGCTCGCGCGGTGGGTCGACGCGGGGGAGCTGGCCCCGGTGACCGACCGGGTCTGGCCGATGGCCGACGCGGCGGAGGCGCACGCCTACATCGAGACCAAGCGCGCCCGCGGCAAGGTCGTCCTGGAGGTGGGCTGAGATGCCGGAGCTGGCCGAGGTGGAGCACGCGAGGCGCATCCTGGAGGAGGCGTGCGTGGGCGCGCGCATCGAGCGCATCGAGTGCGACGCCGACGACATCGTGCTCGAGGACCGCGCCGCGCTTCTGGCGCTGGCCGGACGTGACGTGCGCCAGGCGCGCCGTCGCGGCAAGTACCTCTGGCTCGTCCTCGACCGCGGCCCGCACCCGATCTTCCACCTCGGCATGACCGGCGCCTTCCGCCGTCGCGGGGACGAGCCGCTGAAGCTCGCCTCGAGCGCGAAGGAGGTCGACCGGACCTGGCCTCCGCGTTTCACGAAGGTGCACCTGTTCTTGACGCGCGGCGGCGACGAGGGTGGAGAGCTCGTCTACCTCAACAAGCGCCGTCTGGGTCGTGTGCTGCTCCGGGACGCGCCCGAGACCGAGGCGCCGATCGGTGAGCTCGGCTTCGACCCGTGGACCGACATGCCCAGCCTCTCGCGCTTCCGTGAGCTGCTGGCGCGCCGCCGCGGCGTCCTCAAGGGCTTGCTGCTCGATCAGCGCTTCGCCGCGGGCGTGGGCAACTGGGTCGCGGACGAGGTCCTGTTCCAGAGCGGCATCGCTCCCCGGCGCCGCGTCGACTCCCTGAGCCCCGAGGAGATCGAGCGCATGCACGCCTCCTTGCGAGACATCGTGCGCCTCGCCGTCGAAGCCGACGCCCGCGCCGACCGCTTCCCCCCCGACTGGCTCTTCCACCGCCGCTGGGGAAAAGACCCGAACGCAACGACCGCCGACGGCCACCCCATCGAGCACATCCAGGTCGCCGGCCGCACCACCGCCTGGGTCCCCACCAAACAGGGCTAAGGGGACGGTGTTCACTTGTTAACTTCTGCTCTGCAATCTTTGCGGGGGCCTCGACAGGTTGTCGGAGACTGACAGCTTGGCACCATAACTTAACAACCGAACACCGTCCCCTTGTCCGTGTATGGGGATGGGCTCGGAGAAAAATGCGCAGTTGGGTCGACGCGCGGCGCTGATAGTCCTACTTGCTACTTTCATGAACACCCGATTGGCTGTGTTGGCCCTCGTCCTCGCCGCGTGCGACGGCGAGGCTCCCGCGAACCCCGACGGCGGCGGCCTCGACGGCGGCGGCGACCCCTCGTTCGTCGCCTCCTGCGTGTACGAGAACACGTTCGCCATGAGCCCGGAGTGCCGCGAGTACCGCGGGCCCGGATGGGACGAGGCCAGCGTCACGCGGGACTGCCAGCGCGTGTTCCTCAACAGCGCGGGCGAGCTGACCCTCGGCGCCGCGTGCGCCTTCGACGACGAGATCGGGCGCTGCACGGTCGGCGACCTGGGCGCGGACGGCTACCTCATCGTCAGCGCCGGCGACCCGTCGTCCTGCGGCGCGGCCCAGACGGGCTGCGAGACCTTCGCGGGCGGCACCTTCGAGGGCGCCCCCTCCTGCGACGGCTGCGCCGCGACGGGAGACGAGGGTCCGGGCGCGATCGTGCCCGAGACGCCCGATTGCCGAGACCCGCTCCCGGGCGAGCCGCCCGGCCTCAGCGACGGTCAGGTCTGCACCCCCACGATGATCAGCGGGTCGACCGAGCCGGGCCGCCGCTACGACCAGTACGCCGACTGCGACGTCGTGCGCACGCAGCGCCCCTACTACGCGATGCCCACCCCCATCGAGGAGGATCCGTCCGACCCGCGCCTCGCAGACGACGGCTACATGGCCGAGGTGGACTGGCTCAGGGAGCAGGCCGAGGCGTCGGCGTGCACGTGCTGCCACTCGGCGAGCTCCACCCCGAGCGGCGCGGCCGCCTGGGACACGGAGGCGGGCCGGCTCTGGATCGACACGCTCAGCGACGAGGCGGTGGCGATGTTCGCCGGCTTCACCGACTCGGCCGCGTTCGGCTACTTCCCGGTCGAGGTCAGCAACGGCTTCGACCGCTCCGAGACGGGGCTGCCCACCACCGACGTGCCGCGCCTCCGGGCCTTCGCGGAGCGCGAGCTGACGCGACGCGGGCTCACGCTTTCGGAGGCGCGCGAGCTGGCGCCCTTCGCCCCGCAGTTCCGCGAGCTCGTCGAGTACGAGCCGGAGCCCTGCGAGGACGGGATCGGTCTCGACGCCGACGGCCTGGTCCGCTGGAGCGGCGGCGGCGCGCGCTACGTCTCGATCCTCGAGGAGGGCTCCACGTCTCCCGGCGTGCCGCCGAACTGGGATCTGCCCGACGGAACCATCTGGGCCATCCGCGCCGAGTTCGACGGCCCGGCGATGAGCTGCGGCATGAGCTACGGCGAGGCGCCGAGCGGCACCGTGCAGCGCATCCCGAGCGACGGCAGCGCGGCTCCCGCCCTCGAGTCCGGCCGCACGTACTACCTCGCGGTGATGCGCGACATCGCCCAGCCCATCACGCGCTGCACGTTCACGGCTCCATGAGGCACGCGACCCTGGCGCTGCTGCTCGTCGCCTGTGGATCCGACCCCGTCGCGCCGCTCCGGCCCGACTCCGGCGCGACCGACGCGAACCTCGCGTCGCTCTCCTGCGCCGAAGAGGAGGGAGTGCGCCGCCGCGTGTTCGAGCGCTACTGCGGCGACGCCGACTGCCACGACGCCGACCGCCCGGAGGCAGGCATGGACCTCGTCACGCCCGGCGTCACCGAGCGCCTGTCCAATCGCAACTCGGTGATCGAGGGCTGCGAGGAGCGCGTGGTCGTCGTGCCCGGCGTGGCGCGCGCCAGCTTCATGCTCGACAAGGTGCTCGCGACGCAGGGGGGCTGCGGCGACCCGATGCCGCTCGAGGGCGACCTGCCGCTCGAGGGCCGCCGCTGCCTCGTCGAGTGGATCGACGCGCTCGAAGCGCCGTGACTACATGCGCTCGGGCGCCTCGATCCCGAGCAGCCCCAGCCCGCGCTTCATCTGCCGCCGCGTCAGGTTCACGAGCGCGAGCCGGCTCTCCCGCTGGGCGCCTTCGCTCTTGAGGACCTGGCAATTGGTGAAGAACGCGCTGTAGTCGCGCGCCAGCGCGTAGAGGTGGTCGGTGATGTAGTGCGGCATCGCCTGCTCGGCCGCCGCGTGCACCACGTCGGGGAACTTCGCGAGCCGCCGCCCGAGCGCCTTCTCGTCGTCGTGCGCGAGCGTGATGGCGCCGCCGAGCCCGCTCGGGTCGATCTCGCCCTTGCGCAGGATCGAGCAGCAGCGCGCGTGCTGGAACTGGAGGTACGGCCCCGCGTTGCCGTCGAGCGCGACCATCTTGTCGAAATCGAACTTGTAGTCGCTGGTCCGGTTCTGCTTGAGGTCGGCGTACTTCACCGCCCCGATGCCCACCGTCTTCTTCAGGCTCGCGGCGAGCTCGGCGTCGAGCTTCAACTCCTCCAGCATCTTCTGCTCGGCGCGCTCCTCGGCTTCGTCGAGCAGGCTCGCGAGCGTGATCGGCTTGCCGTCCGCGGAGCGGGTCCGGATGAGCTTGCCCTCGGCGTTCAGCACGCTGCCGAACTCGACGTGCTCGAGCTTCATCCCCACCCCGAGCTGGCGGACCACCTCGAAGAGCTGCTGGAAGTGCTGCTTCTGCGGCTGCCCGACCACGTAGAGGCTCTCGTCCGCGTCCCAGCGCTCCTTGCGGTAGAGGACCGTGGCGATGTCGCTCGTGGAGTAGAGGAAGGCGCCGTCGCCCTTGCGCACGATGAAGGGCACCTCTTGCTTGGCGAGCTTGCCCGGCACGCCCTCGAGCTCGTTGAAGAAGACGCAGATCGCGCCCTGGTCCTCGCGGGCGATCTTCTTCTCGAGCAGCGTCTCGACCACGCCCGGCAGCATGTCGTCGTAGGCGCTCTCGCCGAGCCACTCGTCGAACTCCACGTCGAGCCGGGCGTAGAGCGCGTTCAGCGAGCGCTTCGAGACGGCGACGAACTTCTCCCACAGCGCGCGGTTCTCCGCGTCGCCCTGCTGGAGCTTGGCCAGCTCGGCCCGGGCGCTCTCCGCGAAGGCCTCGTCTTCTTTCGCCTTGGCGCTCGCGAGCTTGTAGACCCGCTCGAGCTCGGGCACCGGGTCGGCCTCGAGCGCGGCCTCGTCACCCCACTCGCGCATGCCCACGATGAGCAAGCCGAATTGCGTGCCCCAGTCGCCGAGGTGGTTGTCCCCGATGACCTCGTGCCCGACGAAGCGCAGGAGCCGCACGATGGCGTCGCCGATGATGGTCGAGCGGAGGTGCCCGACGTGCATCTGCTTGGCGATGTTGGGGCTCGAGAAGTCGACCACGATGGTCTTGTTCGCCTCCGACGCGTCCACCCCGTCGCGCTCGCGGTCGGCGTGCGCGGCGTCGAGCAGCCCGGCGAGCCAGGCCTCGTCGAGGCGCAGGTTCACGAAGCCCGGGCCGGCCACCGTGGCCTCCGAGATGGCCTCGTGCGCCACGAGCTTCTCGGCCACGCCGGCCGCCAGCTCGCGCGGGTTCTTCTTCAGTCGCTTGGCGAGCCCCATCACGCCATTGACCTGGTAGTCGCCGTGCTTGGGGTCCTGCGTCGGGCGCAAGACGGCGGGCGCCTCGAGGTCGAGCGCGTCCTTGATCGCCTGCTGGGCCAGCTGGTCGAGGAAGACTTCGATCCGCATGGCGAGCCGTTTACTACGGATGCCCGCCTCGCGCCCGCTGCATCGTCCAGATGGGCGGGCTCGAGTCGAGGCGGGTGGTGCGCGTGATGCGGAAGCCGTAGCGCTCGTAGAGCCGCAGGTTCGCGGGCTTGCTCGTCTCGAGCACGCTGGCCACGTCGTCCCGGTCCGCCATCGCGAGCGCCTCCCTCAGCATGCGGCTCCCGATGCCGCGGCCCTGGCGCGTCGGGTCGACGCCGAGGATCTGGAGGTACCAGAAGGGCTCGGTCGGGTGCCCCTCGTCGAGCAAGGTCTCGATGCGCAGCGCGGTGGTGATGACCTCGGGCTTCGCGCGGGACGGGGCCGCGATCCAGCTCGCGATCGTGCGCGCCACCGAGCCGCCGCGGGCGAGCGCCGCGCGCCACGCGGGAGGCGGATACGCCCCCGGCGCGAACCACAGGCAGACCCCCTCGACGCGCTCCTCCGAGGCGAGCCCGAAGGCGTTCTTCGCGCCCAGCGCGAGCTCCACGTTGCCGCGCATGACCTCCTCGATCAGCGCCGCTCGCTCCCGCGGGTCGGGCTCCATGAAGCGGAAGAACGGGTCCGCGTCGAAGGCCACCGTCAGGAGCGCCACCGCCGCCTCTCGCTCCGCCTTCGTAAGCTCGTCCACGGGCGCGAGGATCCGACATGGATCCGCGCGGGACAACAAATCAAAGCTGCGCGGCGACTACCACTGGGAGGGCGGGCGACGGCGCTCGCTCACCGGTTGCCCGGTCTGCACGTCGATGCCGCGGAAGCGGACGTACTCCACGCCGAGCGGGCGGAGCTGCACGAAGACCCGGTCGACGAAGGCCGGGCGGTTGCGCACCGGGATCTGCGCGCGGGCGACGCACTGCCCCTCGTGGCGCTGGATCAGGACCAGGATGCGCATCTCGGGGAAGGCCGCGAGGTGCATCTCGACCCAGGTGCCGTTGTCGGAGCGGGTGCGCACCGCCTGCGAGGTGATGCCGTAGACGCGGCTGTCCATGAAGCCGAGGTCGCCGAAGCGCGGGTGGCCCGGCTCGAAGCGGTGCCAGTAGGCGTAGACCGGCTCCTCGCCCACCGGCTGGCACTGGGCGTTCAGGTGCACGCCGTAGTCGACGCGGTTCCGGTCGTCGCTCTTGGCGATGTGGAACACGGTCCGCACGTCGTGGGAGCCGAAGGAGGGCGTCGCGTGGGCGGTGGCGACGAAGGCGAGACCCGAGAGGAGAACGAACAGAAGCGTCCCCACCGCGGACGCCTTCGAGTGCCAAGTCATGGGACCAAGATAGCGAGTTTGCGCGGCGTGTCTCCCCTGACCGCGTTTTCGGACCTCTGGCGGGGACACGGATCGCTGGCCGTGGAGACCGCGCTTCGCCATCATGCGCCGCATGGCGGGAAGTACCTTAGGCACCCTCTTCCGGGTCACCACGGCCGGCGAGTCGCATGGCCCGGGCAACGTGGTCATCGTCGACGGCTGCCCGCCCGGCCTCGCCCTGAGCGTCGACGACCTCGAGCCGGATCTGCAGCGCCGCCGCCCCGGGCAGTCGAAGATCGTCACCCAGCGCAAGGAGCCGGACGCGCCCGAGATCCTCAGCGGGGTCTTCGAGGGCAAGACCACCGGGACCCCCATCGCCATCCTCGTGCGCAACGCCGATCAGCGCAGCCGGGACTACTCGGAGATCCAGGACCTCTACCGACCGGGGCACGCCGACCACACGTGGGACGCGAAGTTCGGCTTCCGCGACCACAGAGGCGGGGGCCGCTCGAGCGCGCGCGAGACGGTGGCCCGCGTGGCGGCGGGCGCCATCGCCAAGAAGCTCCTCCGCGAGGCCTGCGGGACCGAGGTGCTCGGCTACGTCAGGCAGGTCGGGCACCTCGTCGCGGACGTGCCGGACCCGACCGCCGTCACCCTCGCCCAGGTCGAGGCGAACATGGTGCGCTGCCCGGACCCGGCCCAGGCGGAGGCGATGATCGCGCTCATCGAGGCGGTTCGAAAAGACCAGGACTCCATCGGCGGGGTCGGGGAGATCGTCTGCAAGGACGTGCCGGCCGGGCTCGGGGAGCCGGTCTTCGACAAGCTGAAGGCCGACCTCGCCAAGGCGCTCTTCTCGCTGCCGGCGGTGCTCGGCGTCGAGTACGGCAGCGGCTTCTCGGCCGCGACCCTGCGGGGCTCCGAGAACAACGACCTCTACCAGCCGGGAGATCCCGCTCGCCTCCGCACGGCCACCAACCGCCACGGCGGCATGCTCGGCGGGATCTCGAGCGGCATGCCCATCGTGATGCGCGCGGTGGTCAAGCCGACCAGCTCCATCCCCAAGCCGCAGAGCACCGTGAACCGCGCGGGCGAGGCGGCCGAGATCCGCACCAAGGGCCGCCATGACCCTTGCTTGCTACCCCGTTTCGTGCCGATGGCCGAGGCGATGGTCGCGCTCACCCTCGCCGATCACTGGCTCCGCTGGCGCGCGCAGCGTCCGATCGACTGAGAGGCGCGTTCGGGATGCGCTCGAGCAGTCCGTCGCCAAAGACGCGGTCGAGGCGCAGCCGCTCGAGGTGCACGTACCCGATGTGGCAGCCGCAGGTGGCGTTGGGGCACGGCGCGGGCGCGTCGTCGAGGCGCAGGCTTCCGTCGTAGAGGTTCCCGCGCGGGGCGTCGGTGAAGTGGCAGCGCCGCGCGTTTCCGTCGCCGTCCACGCTGAGCACGCTGTGGCCGGCCCGACACGCGTGTCCGCGGCTCGGGTGGCGGACGTTGTTCCAGCCGAACAGAGGGTCCACGGCCATCAGCCGGGCGAGGGTCGTGTCGTCGTAGTACGCGGGCGCCCGCTTGTAGGCGTTGACCCAGACGTAGACGTCGGGCGGGAGCGCGGCCCGCAGCGCCTCGGCCTCGTCGACGTGCTCGCGCAGGCCGACCACCCCCACGCTGAAGCGGACATGCATCTCGCGCAGCGCCTCACACCGGGCGAGGAAGCGCGCGCGCGAGGTCTGGTCCGGGTGGTAGGTGCACCAGAGCGCGACCCGGTCTCGCGCGGCCTCGCGCAGGAAGTCGAGGGGCGCGTGCAGGTTGGTCTGGATGGCCACGCGGCGCAGGTGCGGCAAGTGGCTCAGCCGCACGATGGCGTCGCGGTACCAGCGGCGGACCAGCGCCTCGCCCCAGGGCGTGAAGAAGACCGAGGTCTCGTCCCGGCGCGCCTCGACCCAGGACACGAAGCGGTCCAGCGCGTCTCGGTCCCGGGCCAGCTCCGCCGGCGACTCCTTGCGCTTGGCGAAGGGACAATATTCGCAAGCATAGTTGCAGCTCGAGAGCGGGCCGCGGTAGAGCAGGCTCAGCGCCACGCGAAGGCCTCCATGCGCGCCTTGATCTCGGCGGAGTAGAGCCATGGGCCGATCGCGTCCGAGCGCTCCAGGCCGGCCGCGGTCGGCACCAGCCGCCCCTGCGCCTCGACGAGCCAGCCACGCCGCTCGAGCTCGGAGAGCGGCAGCTCGAGGCGTGGGTCGCGGCCGAAGCGCGCCACGAAGCGGTCGAGCGCGAGTCCGTCGCGGTGCAGGATCGACATGAGCACGTGGCGGCGGACGCGGTCCGCGCGCGACAGCGCGACGCCGTGATGCGCCTCCGCGAGCTGGGCCGCAGTGCGCGAGAGGTAGTGGGCGATGCCCTCGCGCACGCCCTCGCGCGAGACGGCGTAGGGCCACGCGTAGTGCAGCCGCTCGGTGTAGGAGCGCGCGCCCGCGCCGAGCCCGACCATGCCGTCCTCCTGACAGCGATAGCGCGCGCCGGCCTCCCCATCGGCGTCGGCCCGGCGGAAGAGGCGCATCGAGATCTGCGCGTAGCCGCGCTCGAGCAGCAGCGCCCGCCCGGCCCGGTACGCGTCCAGGCGCGCCTCGTCGTGCGCCGCGTCGTGGGTCCAGGCCTCCCGCGTCCCGAGCGCGGTCAGCGGCCGCACGTAGAGCGGGTAGAGGAACAGCTCCTCCGGGTCCCACTCGAGCGCGGCGCGGATCGAGTCGAGCCAGCCCTCGGTGGACTGCCCCTGCGCGCCGTACATCAGGTCGAGGTTGAGCACGTCGAAGTCCGCGTCACGCAGCGCCCGGAGCGCCCGGTCGAGCTCGACCTCGCGCTGCGAGCGCCCGAGGGTCTTGGTCACCCGCGGGTCGAAGCTCTGCACGCCCATGCTCACGCGCCGCACGCCCGCCTCGCGCAGCACGGCCAGCCGCTCGGGGGTGGCGGTCCTCGGTGAGGTCTCGACCGACGTCGGCGCGGAGGCGGCGCCGAGCCGCGCCGCGATCGCGAAGAGCCGCTCGAGCTGCCGCGGACTCAGCAGGGTGGGCGTGCCGCCGCCGATCGCCATTCGCGCGAACGCCGCCCCCGCGAGCGCCTCGTGGGTGACCTCGGCCTGCCGCGCGAGCTGGCCCAGGTAGCGATCGATCTCGTCGTCGCCCGCGCCCGTCGTGGTGAAGAGGTTGCAGAACCCGCAGCGCATCTCGCAGAAGGGCACGTGCAGGTAGAGGAAGAGCGCGGAGCGATCCTCGTCCGCCCACACCTCGCGGAGCGGACGCGCGGGATCGAGCGGTCGATGTGCCGTCTTGTGCGGGTAGCTGTAGGTGTAGCCCTGATAGGGCGAGCCCTCGAGAGGGTGCTGCGTCATGTCAGCCTCGCTTCCATGTAGGGGACCTCCCAGACCACCGGCTGCGCGTGCCGGTGCCCGACGTGACCGCCCTCTCCGTAGGCCGTGCCGTGGTCGGAGCACATCACCATCAGCAGCGGAGCCCGCCCTCGCATGCCGCGCACCAGGCGCCCGAGGTGCGCGTCGGCGTAGGCGAGGGCGGCGATCTGGCCCTCGACGTCGTCCTCCGCGCGTCCGCTGAAGATGCGGTTGGGCTGATGGATCGCCGAGACGTTGAGGAACACGAAGGCGCGGCGCGCGGCGGGCAAGGCGGCCAGCGAGGCGAGCGCGGTGTCGACCTGCCGGGCCGTGCTGTCCGGGGCCGTGACGCCCATCGCCTCGCTCCAGTGTCGCTCCCGGAAGAGCGACGGGAGCCGCTCGCCGAGCCGGCTCGCGGGGTTGAAGAAGCCCACGCCGCCGACGCAGATCGTGTGATACCCGGCCTCCGCCAGCCCGGTCGGGAGATCGGGCGCGTCGAACACCCAGGTCTCCGCCGCGGTGCTCTCGCTCCCGGGGAAGCGCGCGGCGAAGAGGCGCGGGTGCGGTCCGGGGCCCGTCGGCGTGGGGAGGAAGCCCGCGAAGAACGCGTGGTGCGCGGCGTAGGTGAAGCTCCCCGGGCTGTGTCGGCGCTCCCAGCGACCGCCCGGGAGGAGCGCGCCGATCTCCGGCGTGCGCCCGCGCGCGAGCGCCTCCTCCGCCGCGTCGCAGCGCAGCGTGTCGAGCGTCACGAGCAAGACGTCGTGCGTGCCGATGCAGGCGCTCGCGTTCAGCACGCGATCTTCCCCGCGTCGATCGCGTCGAGCTGCGCGTCCTGGGGCGTGCGCCCCGCGGCGTCGGTCGCGCCGTGCACGAGGTCGCCGAGCGCGTTCACCTCGAGCACCACGTGGTGGCGTCGATCGGAGGTCACCGCGACGTCGATCCCGAGGCTCAAGCAGCCCCCGAAGCGGCGCGCCACCTTCTCGCAGTCGGCCTCCATGCGGGCCCACACCTCCTCGGTGACCTGCGCCCGCAGGGTCGACGCGGGGGCACGCGCGCCGCCGAGGTGCAGGTTGGTGAAGGGCGTGTCGGACAGCCGCGCGACGGTGTGGCTCACCCGGCCGGCCACCGTGACGACCCGCAGATCGGCGGCCCGCCCCGCCACCGACGCCTTCGGCACCCACCGCTCGACGTGCGCGCCGAGGCCGGCGAGGTGGTCCAGCAGAGCCCGCAGCGTCGGCCCGTCCTCGAGCCGGCGCACGCGGCGCGTGTTGAAGAGCGCAGCTCCCTTCGACTCCACCGTGGTCCAGGCCCGGGTGCGGCCTCGCGCGCGGGCCAAGGCGACGAGCCCGACCGCGCAAGCGCCTCTGTTCAGCTTCACGAAGACGCGCCCGGGTGGGCCGTCGAGGAGCGCGTCGGCGCTCCCGAGCGGGCCGAGGTCGGGCGCGGTCGGCACGCCGATCTCCGCGAGCGCACGCTTGCATTCGGGCTTGTCGAACGCGAGCGCGATCTCGGCCGGGTCGTGCGTGAGCCGCCCGCCGACCTGCGCGGCGACGGCGGCGAAGCGGGCGCAGAGCCGGTCGTGGAGCGCGTTGGGGTCTCCGAGCGCGGTGCTGCGCGACAGCGCGCCCTGCTCACGCGGCGGGTCGCGCGGCGGCGGCTCGAGGCGCACCCATCCCTCGAGCGGTCCGCAGACCTCGTCCAGAGACATGACGCGCGGCGCCTCCCACCCTCGCCGCGCGCAGGCCGCGCGCCAGGCCGCGTGGCGCGGCGCGTCACCGCCGAGGATCGTCAGCATCTACTCGGAGTGCGCCACGAAGCGCCACTCCGGGTCGCCGTCGTCGTCGGGCGAGTCGGCGCCGACGGTGGTCACCTCGGGCCCGAGCTTCTGGAGCGCCGCGAGGGCTTCGTCGGAGGCGTAGTGGTGGTGCACGTCGAGCCGCTTCAGCTTGGCGATGCGCGGGTTGTCGATCAGCGCCTGGACGCCGACGTCGCTCAGGGTGCCGAGCGAGAGATCGAGCGCCTCGACCCCGTCGAGGATGGGCGCCTCGTGCAGAGCCTTGGCGACCTCGTCGGCGATCTGGGCGTTGCGCAGGCCGAGCGTGCGCAGCGACGGGAAGGTGCGCGCGAGGAGCGGCTTCACCGCGTCGGCGGTCGACGGGCCGCCGTACTCGTCGGTGCCGAGCCAGAGCTCCAGGTGTCGAAGCGCGGGCAGCTCCGAGGACGCGAGCGCGGACGGGACCGCGAAGGGCAGGCCGCCCGACTGGAAGACGAGCTTCTCCAGGCCTGCGTGCTTCACGGGGGACAGCTCGATCGCGCCGCCCCGGATCCACAGCTCCTTCAGGCTCTCGATCTCGAAGAGCGCGGTCAGGTCGCCGTGCTCGATCCAGGAGATCTCGCAGTCCTCGAAGGTCATGTCGCCGAGGAAGAGCGCCTCGAGCGCGGGGAGCCGATCGGCGGCCTCCACGAGCGCGGCCACCGCGGGCTCGGAGGGATCCATCTGCCCGGCCTGGCCCCAGTCGCCGATCAGCAGGGCGCGGACCTCGCCCGCGTTCTCGTCACCCGCGAGCGCCTCGATGAGCGCGACCGCGTCTTGCCCCTCTTCGGCTTCGTCCCAGCCGACGTGGATCCGGATCGCGGCGCCCGGATCCTCGACGCCGCGCTCGGGGTCGAAGGGCACGACGGGGAGACCATGGAAGCGGGTGGTGGGGTCGCTGATCGCCATGGGGCAGGAGGGTACAGCGTCGCGCCCCGCCGCGGGAGAGGCGTCACGCCCGTGGGGAGCGCGCACGCCTCCGAGGCGTCAGGATGGCGGGATGCGCCTCCGCGTCTCGCACGGCATCGGCCTCGCGCTGCTCCTGACCTCGGGGGCGGTGGCGTGGCGTGCGCTCTCCGCGGAGCCGCCGCGAGCCGTGCCCCCGCCGCCCGCGGCCGCCGCGCCCCCGGCCTCCGGCCCGACGCTCGAGGAGCTGCTCCGCGCGGAGGGGGAGCTGGGGGAGGACGTCGCGATGGAGTCGCCGGACGCGCTCGCGCATTTCCACGACGCGCTCGCCCGCGCGGAGGCCGGCGAGGGCCAGGCTCGCGTGCTCGTCTATGGGGGCAGCCACACCGCCGGCGACCTCTACGTCGGTCGCATGCGCGAGGCGCTCCAGGCCCGCTTCGGCGACGCCGGCCACGGCTTCCTCCCGCTCGTGCCCTGGGTCGACAACCACTGGGCCTGGGGGATGCGGGTTGACGAGGCGGAGGGCTGGGGCATCGAGACGGTCGGCTTCAAGCACCGCGACGTCGCGCGCTACGGCCTCGCCGGCGCGGCCTACGAGACCGACGAGGCGGGCGCCTTCGCGGCCGTCGAGGCGGACACCTGGGGCAACGGGCGGCAGGCCTCGCGCGTCGAGGTGCTCTACGACCGACAGCCCGGCGGCGGCGCGCTCGAGGTCTGGATCGACGGACGGCTCGTCGAGACGCTCGACACCGCGAGCGATCCCCCCGAAGCCGGGCGCGCCGTCTACGACGTCAGCGACGCGACCCACCGCCTCGAGGTGCGGGCGGTGGGCGACGGGCCGGTGACGGTCTACGGCGCGGTGATGGAGCGGGCCGCGCCCGGCGTGCTGGTCGAGAACCTCGGGCTCGTCGGCTCGAAGGCGCGCCATCAGCTCCTCTGGGACGCCGCGCTCTGGCGCGCCCTCTTCGTGACCCGCCGCCCCGACCTCGTGGCGCTGGCGTACGGCAACAACGAGACGACGGACACGCACCTCTCGATCGCCGAGCACGAGGCGCACCTGCGCGCGGTGATGACGCGCATCACGGAGGCGGCGCCCGAGGCGTCGTGCCTGCTCATCGGCCCGACGGATCGGCCCCGCGTGACCGAGGACGGGGAGCTGGCGGCCCGGGAGGTCGTGGGCGGCTTGACGGCGATGCAGCGACGGGTGGCCGAGGCGTTCGGCTGCGCCTTCTTCGACACGCTCGCCTTCCAGGGCGGGCTCGGCGGGGGCATCGCGTGGCTCGCACACGACCCGCCGTACATGCGGAGCGATCGGCAGCACCTGAGCCGCGAGGGCTACCTGCGCTGGGGCGAGGTGCTGACCAGGGCGTTGCTGGACGGCTACGAGCCCTGAACGGGGACCGGTTGCGCAGCCACGATTCGTCTCCCTTCGCCCTTTACGAAGTGCCTCCCGTGTCGTTCTTTCGAGTCATGGGTGAGGGTGCGCTCTGGGCGCGGGGTGAGGCGCGAGCTCGACGAGCGGGCCCGGCGTCGGAGGACGGCTCCGTCGACGTGACGCGACCGGCCGCGATCTGGCTGTGCGACGGTCGGGGGACGTTGGTGCTGCTCACGGGGGCCGGAGTGCCGTGGTCGGGTGCGGTCGAGGTGGGGGCCGCCGTGGAGGCGCTCGTGCCCGGGCCTTCGCGTCCGCGGATGTCGTCCACCGTGCGCGCGGCCCTCGATGGGACCCCCGGCGGCTTCGAGGTGGTCCACGGCGGCGTGCGCTGGGTCGTGCGCGTCGAGCCCTCTCGCGACGGCGCGTCGGGCACCATCACCCGCGCCCCCGAGTCCGACATTCACCGCGAGATGGTCGAGCGCGCGCCGCTCTGCGTGCACCGCATCGGGCGAGACGGAGCCTTCGCGTCCATCAACCAGGCCGGAGTCGAGATGCTGGGCCTGGCCGACGCGAGCGAGGCGCTCGGGCGATCGTACCTGCAGGGCGTCGACGAAGCGGACCTCCCGCGCCTCCGCGAGCTCATGGATCGCGCCTTCGCCGGCCACGGCTCGCACTTCGAGCTCCGGCTCGGCGGCCGCGTGTTCGAGTCCTGTTTCGTGCCGCTGCCGGACTCCGATGGGCAGGTGGAGTCGATCTTCGGCCTCTCGCAGGACGTGACCGAGCGCAAGCGCACGGAGATCGAGCTCGGTCGCTCCGAGGAGCGCTACCGTCTGCTCGTCGAGCGCTCGCCGTACTGCATCCACCAGATCGATCAGCGAGGCTGCCTGACCTCGATGAACGCGGCCGGCCTTCGCATGATGGGGGTCGAAGACGAGGCGGAGGTGCGCGGCATGCCCTACCTCGACTCGGTCTGTGCGCGGGACCAGCCGCGCATCGCCCAGCTCCTCGCGGCTGCGTACGATGGCGTGCCGTCACAGTTCGAGTTCGAGGCGGCGAACGGACAGAGCTTCGCCTCGACCTTCGTGCCAGTGGTGGACGACGGCGGCGTCTCGAAGCTGATCGGCCTCACCCATGACGTCACCCTGCGCACGCAAAGCGCAAAGGCGTTGGCCGACAGCGAGCATCGCCTCGCCATGACCCTGCGCGCGGCCGACCTGGGGCTCTGGGTCTGGGACACCGTGGCGGACGTCATGAGCGGCAGCCGGCGTACGGCGGAGATCCTCGGCGAGGCGGGGGACGAGATCCAGATGAGCCAGGCGGAGCTGATGTCGCGCATCCACCCCGAGGATCGCGACGCGGTGATGGCCAGGGCCCGCGCGCACCTGGCCGGGGAGACGGACCAGTTCGAGAGCGAATATCGCCTGCGCACCAAGGACGGGGAGTGGCGCTGGCTGCGGGATCGAGGCCGCGTGATGGAGCGGGACGAGGCGGGCGAGCCGGTGCGCATGTTCGGGATCACCCAGGACGTGACCGAGCGCGTCAGGGCCGAGGCGAAGCAGCAGGAGCTTCATGCGCAGCTGGTCCAGGCGCAGAAGATGGAGAGCGTCGGCCAGCTCGCGGGGGGCATCGCGCACGACTTCAACAACCTGCTCACGGTCATCCTCGGCAACCTGGAGATGGCCCTCGAGGACGTGCAGGAGGCGGGGCTCGAGACCGCCGATCTGGAGGAGACGCGGGCCGCGGCGGAGCGCGCCTCGAGCCTCACCCGGCGGCTCCTCACCTTCAGCCGTCAGCGCAGCCTGGAGAAGTCAGCCACCGACCTGAACGCGATCGTCGAGGGGCTCGGCGGCATGCTCGAGCGCGTGCTCCCCGACTCCATCACGCTCGAGCTCTCGCTCGATCCCGCGCTGCCGCCCATCGACGCGGACGCGGGCCAGATCGAGCAGGTGCTCCTGAACCTCAGCGTGAACGCGCGCGACGCCATGCCCGGGGACGGCACGCTGCGCATCGAGACCCGCAGCCGCGACGGCATGGCGGAGCTGACGGTGCGCGACGACGGGGCGGGCATGAGCGAGGAGACGCGGCGGCGCGCGCTCGAGCCCTTCTTCACGACCAAGGAGCCCCAGGGCGGGACGGGCCTCGGGCTCGCGATGGTGTACGGGATCGTCACCCAGCACGGGGGCGAGCTCCTGCTGGACAGCGCGCTCGGGCGCGGCACGCGCGTGGTGATGTGCTTCCCGGCCCTCCGCGAGGGCTCGGTCCAGCCGCCGCCACCGAGCAGCGAGGAGGCGCTGGGCCGCGGCACGGTCCTGGTCATCGAGGACGAGTCACACGTCCGCAAGCTCGTGTGCAGAACTCTGGTTCGCGCCGGATACGAGGTGCTCGAGGCGGCCGACGGCGTCGACGGGGTCGCGCTCTTCGAGGCCCACGCCGACGAGATCGATCTGGTGATCGTCGACGCGATCATGCCGCGCATGGACGGCCGGGAGGCGACGAAGCGCATCCTGGCGCTGCGCCCCGACACCCGGCTGCTGTTCTCGACCGGCTACCACGCGGGCGGCTTCGGAGACCTCGTCGATCAGCACCGGCTCCTGTCGAAGCCCTACACGCCGCGCGTGCTGCTCGACACGGTGAGTCAGGTTCTGGACCCCGCATCTGCTACACCCTGAGGGGTGAGGCATCACGTCTATCTGATCCCCGGCTTCTTCGGCTTCGCGAACTTCGGGGACTTCAAGTACTTCGCCCACGTGCGCGAGCACCTGCGCGACTGGCTCGACCGGCGGGGCGTGAACGCGGCCATCCACTACGCGCCGAGCTTCCCGACCGCGTCGCTGCGACGCCGCGCGGGGCGGGTGATGGAGATCGTCGCGGAGACGGCGTCCGACGACGACGGGCCGATCCACCTGATCGGCCACAGCACGGGCGGGCTCGACGCCCGGCTCGCGGTGGCGCCGCGCGCGTCTCTGTTGACCGCGGTGGACCACGAGCCGTTCGCGCAGCGCGTGCAGTCGGTGGTCGCGGTGACGGCGCCGCACTACGGCGCGCCGACCGCGGCGTTCTTCACGAGCCTGCTCGGCCAGCGCCTCCTCGCGCTCCTGTCGCTGACCACGGTGCACGCGATCCGCCTCGGCTCCATCCCCATGCCCGCGCTCGTGGTGCTCGCGGGCGCCCTCGGCTCGACGGGCGCGCTGCGCTCGATCAGCGGGGGCGTGCTCGACCAGGTCTTCCAGCAGGTCCTGAAGGACTTCGACGCCGAGCGGCGACAGACGCTGCAGGACTACTTCGGCTACGTCATCCACGACCAGACGCTGCTCGTGCAGCTCACCCCCGAGGGGATGGACCTGTTCAACGCGATGGCCACCGAGCGGGCCGGCGTGCGGCGCGGCTGCGTCGTGGCCCAGGCTCGCCCGCCCGCGCTGGGGCGCAACTTCGAGGTCGGTCTCGACCCCGTGCACCAGGCGAACTACGGCCTCTTCCGCGCGCTCTACCAGCTGGCCTCGACCCTGGGCGAGCACCTCCTGCCCGAGCTCTCACCCGCGCAGCGGGACCGGCTGATCGCCTCCTACGGTCGGCTCCCCACCGCGAAGGCCAACGACGCGATGGTGCCCCTGCGCTCTCAGGTGTGGGGCGAGGTCTTGCACGCCGCGTGGGCCGACCACCTCGACGTGATCGGGCACTTTCACGATCCGGCGCATGCCCCCTTGCACGTGGACTGGCTGCGCACGAAGAGCGGCTTCGCGCGGCCCCAGTTCGAGCAGATGTGGGACGCGGTCGCGCGCTTCTGCTTCCCCGAGCACGTATGATCGGGCACGTGTAGGACGGCGCGCAGTCTCTCAGCTGCAGTCGCGCGAGCTCGCGCACTGCGTGGCGCCCATGCTGAGGCAGCACTCCTCGACCACCGAGCAGAGCGCCCCGTCCCCCGGGTCGGCGCTCGCGCTCCCACACCGGCACGCGCCGCCCGCGCAGCGCTCTCCGCGCCCGCAGCGCACGCCGCATCCGCCGCAGTTCATCGTGTCCGCGTCCGTGTCCTGGCAGCCCGTGCCGCAGCAGGTCTGGGCTGCACCGCAGAGGCGTCCCGCGCCCACCTCGCCGGCGTCGGTGCCACACTGACACGCGCCGGCGTTGCAGAACTCGCCCGGCCCGCAGCCGATCCCGCACCCGCCGCAGCTCGCCTCGTCGAAGCCGAGATCCGCGCACGCGTCAGTGCAGCAGGTCTCGGTCGGACCGCACGCCGGGCCCGCGCTGCCCCGGGTGCTGCCGCAGCGACACTCGCCTCCGTCACAGGACTCGCCGTCCCCGCAGCGCACGCCGCACGCGCCGCAGTTGGCGACGTCGGTGTCGAGGTCGACGCACGCGTCGTCGCAGCACGCGCCGCCGCAGAACGCGCCCGCGCCGACGCCGCCGCGGCCTGGCCCGCACGCGCACTGGCCGTCGCGGCAGGTCTCGCCCGGGGCGCACGCCGCGCCGCACGCGCCGCAGCTCGTCGGGTCGCGCTGCAGGTCGGCGCACGCGTCGCCGCAGCAGGTCTCGGAGCCGAGGCACGCCGGGCCGGAGCCGATCCCGCCGAAGCGCGCGCCGCAGCGGCACTGGCCGATCGACGTGCACGTCTCGCTCGCGCCGCAGGCCACCCCGCAGTCGCCGCACTCCGCGACGGTGGTCACCGACGTCTCGCAGCCGCTGCTCTCGTCGCCGTCGCAGTCGCCGAAGCCCGGGTCGCAGAGCAGCAGCGAGCACGCGCCGCTCGCGCAGAGCGCGGTCGCGTTCGGGATCTCGCAGCGCACGTCGCAGCCGCCGCAGTGGTTGGGGTCGAGGGCGACGTTGACCTCGCAGTCCGAGGGGTCGTCGTCGCAGTCGACGAGCGTGTCGCCGCACATCGGCGCGCCCGCGTCGCTCTGCTCGGGGAAGCGGAGGCAGCCGCGCTGGGGGTCGCAGTAGTCGGTGGGAGCGCACGCGCCCTCGCGCATCTCGAAGAAGCAGAAGCCCTCGTCGCATCGCGCGTCCGCGCAGTCGGCCCGGGCCGGGCAGTCCGCCGGGCTCGCGCAGGCTGGGGTCTCCCCGCACTCGCCGGGCGTCGTGAGCGCGCAGTCCTCGTCGACGCACTCGCCGCGCTCGCAGAGCTGCCCCTCGGCGCACCCCGCGTAGGCGCACGCGCGCTCGACGCGCACCGAGACCACCGTGTCCTCACGGACCCGGACGAGGGTGCCGCCCGTGGCGAGGATCCCGCCGGACGCGTAGAGGCGGGCGCGCACGTGATAGACGCCCTCGCCGGGCGCGGCGAGCTCCGCCACGCGCACTCCGTCGATGAAGCGGTCGTCGGGGGACACGCTCCGACGCGCGCGCCCGACCTCGGTGGCCCCGCTCCCCTCGCGACGCTCGAGCCAGATCTCCAGGGCCTGGAACTCGGCGCCCGGGACCAGGTCCGTGCGCAGATCGACGAAGACCGTCGGTCCGCGCTGACACCCTGCCAGGAGCAGGCACCCGGCGAGGAAGAGGCGTCCCGCGACGAGGTGCCGCCACGGGAACCGGGCCGACCTCACGGCGCGCCCCCTGGCGAGCGCGGCCGCGACGACGCGGGCGGTCGCTCGCGGATCTCGGCCAGCTGTCGCTCGAGCCGGGCCTCCTCGTCCATGGCCCGACGCCACGCCGCCTCGAGCGCCTCCCGCGCCGCGCCCGAGAGCTTGTCCCGCAGCCGCGCGTAGCTCGCCGCGGGGCGCTTCCGGAGGCGCGTCACCGCCACCAGGGCCTCCGCGCCGGCCGCCTGATGCTTCGGCGGCAGGGTCGGCAGCGCTTCGATCAACGCCGCGCGGGCCGCCCGCTGACGCTCCATCACCAGGACCGCGCGCTCGTGGGCCCATCCGTCCTCGAGCCGATAGGCCGCGCTCGCGATGATCTCCGCCGCTCGCCGCTTGTCGCGCCCACGGGCCAGGTCCTTGTCGAGCAGGGTCGCGGCGAAGGTCGCGCGGTGGGCGAGCCGCCGGTCGTCGAGCGCGCTGACGAGCGCGTCGGTCGCGCGACCCCGGTCGAGCGAGACCAGCGCGCTCGCCGCCGCCGCGGCCACGTCGTCGTCGGCGTCGTCGAGCGCGGCGTGCACCGCGTCCCATCGATCGATCGCCCCGAGCCGCCCGAGGCAGACCAGCGCGCGGGCGCGCTCGTTGACGTCGCCCGAGCCGAGGAGCGCCGTGAAGCGCTCGGCCCAGCCCACGCGGTCCTGCGCCTCGAAGCGGGACGCGGCGCCCGAGACGAGCAGCTCCTCCGCCGCGCCCAGCGCCTCGTCGCGCGTCGCCGGGTCGTCGAGCCCGTGCATGGCCGCCGGCAGCCCGAGCGGATCGCCCAGCGTCTCGTAGGCGAGGAAGAGCCCCTCGGGGAGCGGCCGCCGCTCGGCCCGCACCCGCTCGAGGCACGCGAGCGCGTCGCCGCGGGAGCAGCCCATGGCGCGCACGGCCAGCGCGGCCTCGGCGTCCGACCCCACGAGCGCGCGCGTGAGCAGGCCGGGGAGGGCGACGTCGCCCAGGGCTCCGAGCGCGTCGATGGCGTAGTCCGGGTCGAGCCAGTCCTGGGGCGCGACGGTCAGCGCGAAGAGCGGATCGACCGCGCGCGCGTCCGCCGAGCGCCCGAGCAGATACGCCGCCGCGTGGCGCGCGCCCGGGTCCGGGTCATCGAGCAGGGCGAGCAGCCCATCCGCCTCGCGCCGGGCGAAGCGGCCCAGCTTCCCGAGCCCCTCCGCGTCGAACGCGGGCGGTGAAGCGAGCCGGGCGAAGGGGCCGATCCCGACCGCCTCTCCCCGCAAGCGCCGCTCCATGGCTTCGATCAGCTGCTCGGCTCTCATCGCGCGCCATCCTACCGCCCCCCGGTGGGGCTTGCAGGATTGTCGCAGGCGGCTGGGTGGCGGCTGGAGTGGCCAGTTGCGGAGTCACCCGAGTGCTTCTGCGGTGCAGGTGGGCTTGGCGCGGGCCTTGCGGTGCGTCCGGCCATGACCCGACGCGCCCTCACCCTCCTCGCCTGCCTCGCCACCCTCGCCGGCTGCGCCGTCAGCCCGGCCCCGGCCGACGTCGACGACGGCGTCGTCGTCCCGAACGGCAAGGAGGACGACTTCCTCAGCCTCTCCGCGGCGGAGTTCGTGGTCAGCGGGCGGGCCACCGTCACCCTCGAGGCGGAGTACGCCGAGGCGGACGAGGAGACCCGGACCGAGCGCCTCCGCGAGCTCGCCGGCTACCAGCAGGTCGCGATCAGCTGGTTCCTCAACCAGTACCTCGTCGACAAGCACGACGGCGACGCGAACGAGGAGTACGGCGGCTTCGGCGCGATGGCGCGGGCCAACACCTACGACTCCCTCGCCTTCGAGCTCGAGGGCGAGAGCGAAGCCGGCGTGACCTACAGCTTCTACTTCGAGCAGCTCGTGGCCGGCCGCCGGGACCTCATCTCCCAGCTGAACACCGAGCGCGGCGAGGACGGCGAGCGGGTCTTCACCCTCGAGATCGGCACGCCCAGCAACGAGGACCTCGCCCGGCTCGAGACCAACCACGAGTGGTACCGCAGCGCCCCCTGGAGCCCGTGGAACCCGAGCGCGGTCGACCCCTCGCAGAAGGCCGAGCTCCCGCTCGCGATCCGGCCCGAGGTCGAGAGCGAGGACGCGTGGTTCGACTTCGCCGAGATGATGCGAGACGGCGTGCTCGACATCGACGTGCACTTCGGCTGGGACTACCACGACGCCTACCACGTGCGGCACGCGGAGGCGCTCTTCGGCTGGCTGGCGCGCGAGGGCTTCGAGAAGCCGGTCGAGACCTTCGCCGAGCTCGACCGCGACAGCGGCCCGTTCACCCGGACCGTGCTCGCGGGTGGACGTGGGGTGCGCGTCGAGATCCGCCTCTTCTACGGACACGAGGGCGGTGACACCGACCCCGACACCGACGCGGGCGGCCGCCTCCTCGAGGACGACATGCGGGCCAGCCTCGCGAGCCGCGACGTCATCATGTACTCCGGCCACAGCGGGCCCTTCTACGGCTTCGCGCTCGGCAACTGGCGCACCACCTCGGAGGGCGACCTCGACGACAGCGAGATGCGCACCGTCGAGATGCCGTCCGAGCGCTACCAGCTCATCGTCGCCGAGGGCTGCGACACCTACCAGATCGGCGAGGCGTTCCGGAACAACCCCGCGAAGCCGGGCGGCCGCTTCGTCGACATCGTCACCACCACCGCGCCGTCGAACGCGTCCACGAGCGCCGCGGTGCAGGACGTCGTCGCGCAGCTCACCCGCGAGAACCAGGCCGGCGAGCACGACCCGCAGCCGATCCGCGCCCTGCTCCGGGACCTCGACTCGAACAGCCGCTGGTTCCACACGATGTACGGCGTGCACGGCATCGACGACAACCCGCAGCTCCACCCCTGGGCCGCGGTCGAGAACGCGTGCCTCGCCTGCGAGAGCGACGCCGACTGCGGCGGCGCCGGCAACCGCTGCGTGGGCATGGACGCCGGCGTGCGCAGCTGCGCGCCGAGCTGCACCACCGACGCCGGCTGCGGCGAGGGCTACCTCTGCCGCGACGTGGCGAGCCGCTCGACGCGCTCGATCTACGACTCGGTCTGCGTCCCCGCCGGCCTCAGCTGCGGCGGCTGAGCTTGCGCGTGCGGCGGGCGAGCCAGAAGAAGAGCAGCCCGCCGAGCACGCCGCCCTGGATCGGCGCCAGGCCCGCCACGGTGCAGAGCCCGCAGCCGCTGCTGGCGGGCGGGTCGCTGCAGTCGGTGGCCTCGTAGTCCGGGATCCCGCCGACTTCGTCGCAGTAGTCCTGATCCGAAGGGGCGCGCCTGCCTTCGCTCGCGGAGCTCGTCGTCCCATCGGGCAGGACGTCTTCCTGTGGTGCGTCCCCGCGGTAGTACTGGCTGCTGCAGCGCTCGACGCGGGTCAGGACGTGCACGTTGCCCACGTCCTCGAGCCCGTCGTCGAGCTGGAAGACCGGGTCGACGGTCATCTCCTCCGCGCTCATGGTCGTGAAGAGGCGCGTCAGGTAACCGTGCCTGTGGACGAGGTCGTGGGCCGCGTCGCTCGGGGCGCGGATCTGCGCCTCGATCGCCTCGGTCAGCCCGACCGGGTCGAACGAGGCCGGCTCGCCGCAACCGTCTTCGCCTCGGCTCAGGCAGTTGTAGTAGGTGCGCTCGTCCTCTCCCTCGGGCGGCACGACGAAGGCGCGGAAGAGCCGCAGGAGGTTCGCGTCTCCCGCGTAGCCGCGCGCGGCGAGCTCCATGATGTAGCGGCCGGGGTCGTCGAGGGTGGCGAGGTCCGCGACCTCCTGCATGCGAAGCGAGATCGCGGGGGTCCGGCCCGCGTACTCGGTCACGAACGCTCGCCCGTCGAGGCGGTCGACGCGGCGCGTGACCTGCTCCGTCCAGGTGGTCGTCCCGTACCAGAGGCCGGGGTTGTCGGCCGGGGACTCCACGAGCGAGTAGTTGACGGGGGCGGCGCGCGCGTCGCCGAGGAAGAACGCCGTGATGGGCATGTCGGGCACGGTGGCGATGGCCGTGAGCCGGATCGGCAGGCACGCCTCGTCGGTGGCCATGCGCATCACGATCGGCTGGATCATGCGGGTCTCGGCGTCGCTCGAGAGGCGCAGCGCGACGAACACCTGACCGCCCGCCGCGTAGCTCTCGAGCAGCGGCTCCGACGCGTCGGGGATGTCGTAGCCGTTGGCCTGGAGCCAGTCGAGCATCTCGCGGGCGCTGACCGCGCCGAGCACCGTGGTGTCGTAGGGGCCCACGTCGCGCCGGGAGAAGACGGTCACGCCGCCCGCGTCCACGGGCGCGCCCGCGTCGCTCGCCGAGGCGTCGAACACCGTGACCGCGGACGCGTCCACGAAGTCGCGGGGCGTGAGCGGCTCCGGGTCGTCCCAGTCACCGTCATAGCCGCAGCCGTCCCCGCCTCGCGGGCTGCAATCCACGGGGCTGACGCAGCGCGGCGGCTCCGCGCACGTGCCCTCGGTGCGGAAACGCCGCGCGAAGGTCGGCTCGGTCGCCGCGCGGAGCCGATCGAAGAGCTGATCGGTCCCGGGCGAGATCTCGGGCACGGCCGGCACGGGCAGGATCCACGCGAAGTCGTCGTCGTTCCCCGCGTAGCGGATCTGGACCGCCATGGTGAGCGTGCCGTCCGCCTCGAGGCCGTAGACGATGGTCTCGCCCGCCTGGTCGATCGGCGACGACGAGCAGAAGAAGCCGCCACAGGCGGACGCCTTCGGTTGCCCCACGGCCAGCCCGAGCGCGAGCGTCGCCGCGCCCGCGAGCATCGATTTCGTTCTCATCTCGAACCTCCCCGTTCACAAAAGCCAAGTGGAGGGGAAGCATCGCCAGGCCCGTGCCAGGCGCTCCGGACCCCGGTTCCACGGGGCTCGAGCGGCGCTGGCCCAGCCTGACACGTGCGTGTGTGAAGGGAGGCCACGCTCTCGGAAGCCTCGCCTTGACGCGCTGCGTCGGAGACTCCATATCTGGACTCGACTGAAGCCTCATTCAGTCTATGTGGGGGTCGTCGGAGGTTATCGCGTGTCGTCTGATCAGAACCGTTACAAGGCCGATCTTCGGGAGTACCAGTTCCTCCTCTTCGAGCAGTTCCGCCTCGACGAGCTGCTCTCGAAGGAGCCCTTCCAGGAGTGGGGACCTGACGAGGTGAAGATGGTGCTCGACGAGTGCTACCGCTTCGCCACCGAGATCCTCGGGCCGACCAACGCGCTCGGCGACCGCGAGGGCTGCCGCATCGAAGACGGCCAGGTCAAGACGCCCGAGCCCTTCAAGAACGCCTGGAAGCAGCTCTACGAGCAGGGCTGGCGGGTGCTCAGCGCGGACGAGGAGATGGGCGGGCAGGGCGCGCCGATGACGCTCCAGGCGCTGACCGAGGAGATGATGAGCGGCGCCAACCCGGCGTTCATGATGTACCCCGGGCTGACCCACGGGGCGGCGGAGCTGATCAGCCACTTCGGCACGGCCGAGCAGCGCAACACCTACGCCAAGCCGATGATGGACGGGCGCTTCGGCGGCACGATGTGCCTCAGCGAGCCCGGCGCGGGCAGCGACGTGGGCGCGGCGAAGACCTCGGCCGTCCCGGTGGAGGGCGAGGACCTCGTCTACAAGATCCGCGGCCAGAAGATCTGGATCAGCGCGGGCGACCACGAGCTGGCGAGCAACATCATCCACCTCGTGCTGGCCCGCATCGAGGGCGCGGAGCCGGGCACGAAGGGGCTGAGCCTCTTCATCGTGCCGAAGTACCGCCTGAAGGACGACGGCTCGGTGGGCGACTTCAACGACGTCCAGGTCGCGGGCATCGAGCACAAGATGGGGCTCAACGCGTCGGCGACGTGCCAGCTCCAGTTCGGCGAGAGCGACGACTGCTACGGCTACCTGATGGGCGGCGTCGCCCACCAGGGCATGAAGCAGATGTTCATGATGATGAACTTCGCGCGCATCGGCGTGGGCATCCAGGGCCTGGCCGTCGCGGGCGGCGCCTACCTGGCCGCGCTCGACTACGCCAAGGATCGCAAGCAGGGCTCCAGCGTCGACAACTGGAAGGACCCCACCGCGCCGCGCGTGCCGATCATCGAGCACCCGGACGTGCGCCGCATGCTCCTGGACATGAAGGCCAAGGTCGAGGGCATCCGCGCGCTGATCGTGAAGCTCACGATGCACCAGGATCGCGTCAAGGCGCTCGGCGGGCGGGACGACGAGTCGGCCGCCTACCACCAGGGCCAGGTCGAGCTGCTCACGCCCATCGTCAAGGCGTACGCCTCGGACCAGGCCTTCCGCATCGCGGAGACCGCCATCCAGGTGCACGGCGGCTCGGGCTACGTCACGGACTACCCGGTCGAGCAGGCGGCCCGGGACTCGAAGGTGTTCAGCATCTACGAGGGCACCAACCACATCCAGGCGCTCGATCTCGTGGGCCGCAAGCTCGGCCAGGCGGGCGGCAAGCACGCGCAGGAGTTCTTCGCCGACATCGGCAAGTTCGTCGGCGCGACCGCGGACGACGAGATCCTCGGCGCGAGCGTCAAGCAGCTCGCCAAGGCGCAGGAGGCCGTCGGCGGCGCCGCGTTCCAGCTCCTCGGCTGGTTCAAGGGCGGCGAGATGAAGAAGGTGCCGCTCAACGCCAACCGGTTCCTCGAGATGATGAGCCAGGTCGCGGTGGGCTGGCAGCTCCTCGAGGGCGCGGCCATCGCGGTCGACAAGCAGAAGGACGTCGCGAAGGACCACCCGGACTGGGCCTTCTACGAGGGCAAGAAGGCGGCGGCGATCTTCTTCGCGCAGAACGTCCTGCCGGAGGTCATCGCGATGAGCAAGATCCTCCAGGCGGGCGACCAGAGCGCGCTCGACATCCCCGACGCGGCGTTCGCGACCGTCTGAGCCGCCCACCAAGTTCCTTCGAGAGCCCGCCTGAAGGCCCCGCCTTCACGCGGGCTTTCGCTGTTGATGGGCTCGCGCACCTTCAGAGGAGGGAGGCGACGTCGTCTGTACTCGACCACACACACCACGAGCGTCGGTGGGAGATTCTTCTATTTGTTGAATTTTCCGCTGATGGGGGTAGTGTCCGCCTGTGGAGTACTCATTGCGTCTGTTATTCGCCTACGTCTTGCTGCCGCTCGCGCTGTCAGCGAGTGCCCTTGTTTCGGTTCCGCGTGCGCGCGCCCAGTCAGATTCGGTCGAGCTCGACCGGTACGTGGCGGCGCCCACGAGTGAGGACGGCTTCGCGCTGAGCCGGCCCGATGACCGCGGCCATCTCCAGTTCGGGGCTCGCCTGGACCTCGACTACGCGCTGAATCCGCTGGTGGTGGAAGGCACTCTGGGAGATCCGAGCTCGGAGCGACAGGCCCTGGTCGAGCACGCGCTCACCGCGCGGCTGGCCTTGCACCTCGGCCTCTTCGACCGGCTGGTGGTCTTCGCGGGTCTCCCCGTGGCGCTGGTCCAGAGCGGCGCGGCGTTCGACTCGGCGCCGGCGGGAGATGGGGCGGGCCTGGGGGACGCGTTCCTGGGTATTCGGGGACGCCTCTACGGCGAGTCGGGCGACGTGTTCGCGCTGGCCATCCAGGCGGCGGCCATCCTCCCGACCGCGGCCGCGGCCAACGCCGCCCAGCGCTACACGGGCGAGGACGGGTTCGTCTTCCAGCCGGCGCTCATCGCCGAGCTGCGGCCGATCGACGCCCTGCGGCTCACCGCCAACCTGGGCGCGCGCCTCCGCGGCGGGGGCCCGGCCCGGGTGGTCAACCTGTCCGTGTCCCACGAGCTGACCTACGGGGTCGGCGCCACCTTCGACGCGGTCGAGGATCTTCTCGCCTTCTACCTCGAGGTCTACGGCGCGCAGACCTTCGAGAACATCGGCGGCCAGGGCGCCCGCGAGAGCGGCCCCTTCGAGGGCCTGCTCGGCGCGCGCGTGCGTGCGCTCCCGGAGCTCACGGTCGGCCTCGCCGGCGGCATGGGCTTCACCCGCGGCTACGGCAGCCCCGACTTCCGGGCCGTGCTCACCGCTGGCTGGGCGAGCCGTGAAGAAGAGGTCGTCGTGGGCGACACGGATGGCGACGGTCTGACGGACGACGTCGACCAGTGCGTGGACGAGCCGGAGGACGTCGACTCGCACGAGGACGACGACGGCTGCCCCGACCCGGACAACGACGGTGACGGCATCCTCGACGCACAGGACGCTTGTCCGATGGAGCCGGAGACCGTCAACGACCACGAGGACGCGGACGGCTGCCCGGACGGGATCCCGGACACGGACGGTGACGGACTGCCCGATGACGTCGACCAGTGTGTCGACCAGCCCGAGGACCAGGACGGCTTCGAGGACGAGGACGGCTGCCCCGACGCGGACAACGACGGTGACGGCGTGATGGATGAGCCCGATAGCTGCCCCGACCAGGCGGGTCCCGCCGAGAACCGTGGCTGCCCCGACACCGACCGGGACTCGGACACGGTTGTCGACCGGCAGGACAACTGCCCCGACCTCGCGGGCTCGCCCGAGAACCAGGGCTGTCCGGATGAGCAGCGCGTGCGCATCGAGAGCGGGCGCCTCGAGATCCTCGAGCGCGTCTTCTTCCGCACCGACAGCGACCGCCTGCAGCGCCGGAGCCACGCGCTCCTGACCAACGTCGCGCAGGTGCTCAACAACCACCCCGAGATCCAGCGCATCATCGTCGAGGGCCACACCGACTCGCGCGGTGACCACGACCACAACGTCGACCTCTCGCAGCGGCGCGCCGAGTCCGTGGTCCGCTTCCTCGTCGAGGCGGGCGTCGACGCCGGTCGCCTCACGGCGCGCGGCTACGGCCCCGACCGCCCCCGCGCGGAGAACGCGAGCACCGCACGCGAGCACGCCCAGAACCGCCGCGTGGAGTTCAACATCCCCTCGAACGACGGAGTCCAGCCGGCCGACGACGCCGCGGGCTCCGATGGGGCGGACCGATGAGGACCCCCCGCGTCATGAAGCGAGCCTCGTCAGCCCTGCACCTCGATCCCTCCCTCTGCTCCAGATCCGAGAGAAACATGAACTTCAGAATGACAGCGCACGAGTGGACCCGACTGATCGTGGGAGCGGTGGCGCTCTGCGTGCTCTGCACGGCGCCGACCTCGGCTCACGCCCAGTTCAGCGCCGGCAACCACTGGTACGCTGGCAACAACGTCCACATCGACTGGAGCACCCCGGCCAGCCCGGTGGTCACGTGTGATGGACCGTTCGCCACCATCGAAGGTGTCGCTGCGACGTCCGACACGACCACGGGCGCGCCCCTGCTGAGCACCGACGGACGGACGGCGTACGACGGCGCGGGCGTGGCGATCCCTGGCGCCACCGGGCTCGGTGGCGGCGGGTCCTCGTCCCAGAGCGCGATCCTGGCTACCGATCCCGGTGATCCGAACCGCGTGTGGCTCTTCGCGGTTCGCGAGTCGGGCGGGCCCGTCACCCCGCACCTCTTCGACCTGACGGGACCGACGCTCGTTCGTTCCGAGGCCAGCTATCCGAGCTCGACTCACGAGCGGGCCACGGTGATCCCGCACGGCAACGGGACGGACATCTGGCTCCTCTACACCTCCGACGCAGGCGGGGTCGGCACGGTCTACTCGCGCCTGATCACCGCGACCGGTGTCGGGCCGGAGCAGGTCGCCGGGACCACCCCCGGAGCCACCTTCGGCTCGATCGGCTACATCGTGGGCTCGGCCGACAACTCCATGGTGGCCATCTCGGCCTACACCGGGGGTGGGTTCTTGGTCATCTCCGACTTCGACAACTCGACGGGCCGGCTGGCCGGAGCCCCGAGGATCGACCCGGTGAGCGGCACGTACGGCGCCGCGTTCTCGTCGGACGGCGCCTATCTCTACGCCACGATCTTCGGCAGCTCGGAGCTGCTGCAGTACGACCTCGCGACCGGCGCGCCTCCCGTTCGGCTCACGCTGCCAGGCCCTGGCCAGGCGGGCGCGATCACGGGCGCGCCCGATGGCCACATGTACATCACTCGGTTCAGTCAGCCTTCGATCACCCGCCTCATCGACCCGCTGGCGCCCCTGACCGCGGCGAACCTCACCGCCGGAGTCCTGGCGGCGCCCGGCTGTACCTACACGGCGGGCCTCCCCAACTTCATCGCGTCCGCGACCGTGGCGCCGGCCGTCTGCGGTGACGGCGTGGTGGAGGGGCTCGAGGGATGTGATGACGCGAACACCACCGCCGGCGACGGATGCAGCGCGGCGTGCGAGATCGAGTCCGGCTGGAGCTGCCCCACTCCAGGGGCGGCCTGCTCGGAGATCTGCGGTGACGCGGTCGTGGTCGGCGCGGAGAGCTGCGACGACGGCAACACGACGTCTGGAGACGGCTGCGACGCCTCGTGTGACGTCGAGACCGGTTGGTCTTGTCCTCCGGCGAGCTCCTGCATGCCGGTCTGCGGAGACGGCCTGACGGTGGGCGGCGAGACGTGTGACGACGCCGGAGAGAGCGCGTCCTGCGACGCGGACTGCACCCCCGCCGTCTGCGGTGACGGCACGGCCAACGCGACCGCGGGCGAGCCCTGCGACGACGGCAACACGGTGAGCGGGGACGGCTGCTCGGCGGACTGCGGGAGCACCGAGGTCTGCGGTAACGGCTACCTCGACGTCGGCGAGTCGTGCGATGACGGAAACCTCGCCGCGCTCGACGGCTGCTCGGGCACGTGTACGCCCGAGTCCGGCTGGGCGTGCAGCTGTTCGTCCCCGACCTTCAGCTACTCGATGGAGGTGTCGGCTGGGCTGCTCGGCGGCTCGGGCGGCGGACCTGGTCCGCAGATGGGCTGCTCCGGGAGCGACGTGCTGATCGGCCTCGCGATCAACTGGAGCAACTCGCGGGGCGAGGGGGTCCGGACGCGCGCGATCTGCGGGTCCTTCAGCGTGGACACGGGCGGGAGCGTCACGACCACGCGCACGACGAGCCAGGAGAGCGGCGGCGCGGGCTGCGGTGGATGGGACCCGTCCACCTGGTCGCCCGAGGTCACCTGCCCGAGCGGGTGGGGCATCGTCGGTCTTCGCGGCCTGGCGTCGAACCTGAGCGGCACGACCACCCTCTTCCGAGACGCGAGCATCGTGTGTCAGCAGATGGGCGTGGACGGCAACCCGGCGGGCCCGACCATGACGCTGAACATCAGCGGCGGTGGCGGCACGGGCACGCCTCAGGCCATCGACTGCCCCTCCGGCACCATCGCGCGCTGGTTCCAGACGCGGAGCGGCTGCGCCCAGGACGCGCTCGAGCTGTTCTGTGGAGAGCCGAGCGTCTCCTGTGCGGGAGGCAGCTCGATCTGCCGGACGCAGTGCGGCGACGGGGTCGTGGGCGCGCCCGACGAGGCGTGCGACGACGGGAACGCGACCAGCGGGGACGGCTGTGACGCCACGTGCAGTCCCGAGGCCGGCTGGAGCTGCACGATGAGCGGCGCGCCCTGCACCTCGATCTGCGGCGACGGCATCGTCGTCGGGAGTGAGGAGTGCGACACGATGACCGCCTCGGCCACGTGCGACGCCGACTGCACCTTCGCCGTCTGCGGCGACGGCGTCGTCAACATGGCGGCGAGCGAGACCTGCGACGACGGCATGGAGACGGCAAGCTGTGACGCCGACTGCACCGCTCCGGCGTGTGGGGACGGCGTCCTGAACACGAGCGCGGGTGAGACCTGCGACGATGGCGGGGAGTCTGCGGCTTGCGACACCGACTGCACCCCGGCGTCGTGCGGAGACGGCGTGGTCAACGCCGCTGCCGGCGAGGCCTGTGATGACAGCGGCGAGTCGCTGACCTGCAACGCGGACTGCTCCGCGGCCTCTTGCGGCGACGGGATCGTCAACACCACCGCGGGCGAGACCTGCGACGACGGGATGGAGACGGCGAGCTGTGACGCCGACTGCACCGCCCCGGCGTGCGGCGACGGGGTCACGAACGCGGCGGCGGGCGAGACCTGCGACGACGCGGGCGAGTCCTCCACCTGCGACGCCGACTGCTCGGCCGCGAGCTGCGGCGACGGCACCGTCAACGTGGCGGCGATGGAGGTCTGTGACCGCGGGACCGACAACTCCGACACGATGGCGGACACCTGCCGCACGACCTGCGTGTACCCGAGCTGCGGCGACGGCGTCGTCGACGGCGGAGAGACGTGCGACGAGGGCGCGATGAACTCGGACGAGCCAGGCAGCGCCTGCAGCACGAGCTGCGGACCGCTCACGTGTGGCAACGGGGTCGTCGAGGGCATCGAGGAGTGCGACGAGGGCGCCGCCAACTCCAACTCCGATCCGGACGCCTGTCGGCTCAGCTGCGCGCTCCCGCGCTGCGGGGACGGCGTGCTGGACGCGACGGAGACGTGCGACGAGGGCTACGCGAACTCGGACGCGCCGGGCGCGACGTGCAGCTCCACCTGCGCCCTGCCCAGCTGCGGAGACGGAGTCACCGACACCGGTGAGCAGTGCGACGACGGCGCTAGCAACTCCGACACCGACGTGGACGCCTGCCGGACCAGCTGCGTCGCGGCGCTCTGCGGCGATGGCGTGGTCGACACCGGCGAGGTGTGCGACGAGGGCCGCGGCAACTCCGACACGGCGCCGAACTCGTGCCGTCGCACCTGCGTCACCGCGACCTGCGGTGACGGGGTCGTCGACGCGGGTGAGGGCTGTGACGAAGGCGCCGCCAACTCCGACGACCCGGACGCGACCTGCCGCACGACCTGCGCGCTGGCCTCCTGCGGGGACGGCGTGCTGGACATGGGCGAGGAGTGCGACGACGGGGCGGGCAACGCCGACATCGCCGACGCGTGCCGCACGACGTGCGTGAACCCCAGCTGCGGCGACGGCGTCGTCGACATGGCCGAGGGCTGCGACGACGGCGCGATGAACAGCGACACGCGCGCCGACGCGTGTCGCACGGACTGCTCCGTGGCGATCTGCGGAGACGGCGTGGTGGACATGGGCGAGACCTGTGACGACGGCGCCGACAACAGCGACACCGACGCGGACGCGTGCCGGACCGACTGCTCGGCGGCGCGCTGCGGGGACGGAGTCGTGGACGGGGCCGAGGAGTGTGACGACGGCGCGGGCGGCTCGGCCACCTGCACCAGCGCGTGCACGCTGGCGCCGACCTCGAGCGACGGAGGCGTCGCGGACGGTGGAACCGCTCCGACCGGCTTCGGGGTCTCCGGCGGCGCGCTGTGCTCCGCGCAGCCGGGGTCCCGTCACGACGGCTGGGCTCTGCTGCTCTTCGCGGCGGCTCTCCTGATGCGCCGTCGTCGGCGCTGAGTCAGCGATCGAGACCGCGAGCGGGCGTCGGCTGTGCCGGCGTCCGCTCTCTTCCGTCAATCCGCCCAGATCTCGTCCAGCCAATCGAGGAGCTCGCGCTCCGACGCCTCGAGGCCGTCGGCGCGCGCCAGCTCCTCGAGCGCGTCCCGGATGAGGGCGCGGATCTCCGGGCGCTGGACGAGCCGCGCCTGCTCGCGGGTGCGCTCCATGCTCGGCAGCTCCAGCTCCGCGCGCACCAGCGCCGTCCAGAGCTCCGCGCCGAGCCGGATCGCGAGGTCTCCCACCGCCGCGTTCTCGCGCAGCGTGACCTTGCCATCGGCCTGCAGCATCAGCCGGATGAGGCCTCCCAAAGCGAGCCATTCCGCGGGGTTCATGGCTGGACCCTAACCGGGTGGCTCCATCGCGTCGACGCCGGTCCGGGCGTCGTCAGTGGCGCGCCGGGCGGCAGATCGGTCGGGCCTCGGAGCGGCGATCGCAGAAGAACCCGCGAGGGCAGGGGTGCGCGTCGCCGCAGCTCGGGACGCAGAGCTGCAGATCCACGATGCGCTGACAGGCGTAGCCGAGGGCGCAGTCGTCGTGGCCCCGACACTCCGTGACGCAGCCCCCGAGGCCGCCCGGGCCTTCGACGGAGGTCACGGCCACGCAGCGCGCGTCGGCGGGGCAGTTGCTCCGCGCGTCGCCGTCGCGGAGCTCACACGGCCGCGAGCAGTAGCCGTCGAGCCGGGGATCGACGAAGGACCAGAGACACATGCCGCCCGCGCACTCCGAGGGGTGGTCACAGTGCTGGCCGAGATCGTGGCCGCGCGGAGGCGCGACGTCCGTGGAGACGCAGCGACCGGACGCGATCTCGCAGCGGGCGCCCTCGCAGTCGCCGTCGCCCCCGCAGTGGCTCTGACAATGGAGGGGCGCGTGGGCGTCGGCCACGCAGACGTACCCGCGGCGAGGGCAGGTCGTGCGACACCCGCGCCGACAGTGCCCCTCGACGCAGACGCCGCCTTCGGGACAGCCCGCGTCGACCCGGCACGGGCGGGTGCAGAGGCCTCCCACGAACCCATCGGCCGCGGTCAGGCACACGGACGCTTCGGGGCTGCACTCGCGGGCGTGGGCGCATCCCTCGAAGGGCTCGGCCAGGGGACGCGCCGGGGCCACGTCGGCGTCGAGCGTGACGTGCAGCTGCCCGTCCGGCGCGTCCGCGAGGGGCGCACACGCGGCGAGCCCGAGCGCCGCCAGCGCCGAGCCAAGGCTGTTCCACCCCCGGTACACGGGTGGGGTCCGAGCAATCGAGGTGCCAGGGACGTTGGCGGCGTTCGACCGGTCGACGAGCGCAGCCCCTGCGAGGATCGCGCATGTCGTTACGCCACGGTCGTGCCGCTGGTGACGGTATCTCTCGAGGTCTCAGGTCGCGGCTTCGCGCAGCGTGTTGCGGTGCTGGACCGCGTGCGAGAGCAGGGCCTCGAGCGCCGAGGCGATCTCGCCGAAGTCGAGCGACTCGGTCGGGAGCTCCACCGTCAGGACCACGTCGCCGTCTTCGTCATAGGCGAACTTGCACTGGTACATGTCGCGGTTCATCCGCAGCAGCCAGCGCGCGAGCTCGAAGGAGTTGTCCCCGCGCGTCGTCAGGAACGGCACCACCGAGGCGATGAGCCAGTTGTCGGTCAGCCGGACGTAGACGGTGAGGGGCCCCTCCGCGGTCTCGTGCATGACCTTGTAGGTCTGATCCCCGTAGGGCTTGGCGTCCCACCCGATCTTGTCGAGCGTGCGCGCGAGCTCCGACTCGTCCATCATTCGAGAGAATCGGGAGACGGCGGCCACCGTGTCAAGCGGCGTCCGTCTGGAGTCGGGCGGTGGAGCGCATGCAAGGGATCATTCGAAAGATCGGGATCGAGGGCGGCGTCTGGGCGCTCATCACCGACGATGGCGCGCAGGTGGAGCTCATCGAGCCGCCCGAGGGGCTGCGAAAGAACGGAGCGCGCGCGGAGATCGAGATCGACGAGGCGCGCCCCGTCGAGGTCTCGATCGGCATGCTCGGGCAGGCCGCGAGGGTGAAGTCCTTCCGGATCCTGTCCGACTGAGGCGCTCTACTTGGGAGCGTGGATGCGGAAGACGGCGTCGCCGTCCTGCCCGTCCGCCTCGAGGCGCGCACCGAGCGCGTCGGTGAGCGTGCGCACCGCGAGCAGGCCCACGACCCGCGAGTAGCGCCCATCGGCGCGTCCCTTGAGGATCTGCTGTCCCTCGAGGGTGAAGGCCTCCTCGCGCAGCTCCTCGCCGATCGCCCGGCCCGCGTCACGGATCTCGACCACGCCTTCGGGGCCGTCTCGGACGATGACCTGCACCGTCTCGGCCGCGGCGTTCGCGAGCGCGTTGCGGACCAGCAGCTCCACCACCCTCGCCATGGCGCCGCCCGCGCGCGCGACCTCGACCGGCTCGTTGGGCAGGCGCACGTCGACCGGCGCGTTCGCCCGCCGGACGCCCGCCTCGACCGCGCTCCGCAGGTCCCCGGCCGAGCCCTCCATCGCGTTCTGTCCGGCGATCCAGCGGCCGACCCAGCCGACCTGCTCCAGCCCGCGCATGAGGTCTCCGAGCGCCGTCTCGACGTCGTCGAGCGCCTCGATCACGTCTTCGTCATCGCCCGCGCCCACCTCTTTGACGAAGGAGACGTTCGCGCTGATCGTCGCGACGGGGTTTCGCAGATCGTGCACGACGAGGGCGAGTAAATCGCCGATGGCCGCGCGCAGCTTTTCTTCGCTCACGTCTCCTCCGGACGCCTCGGGCGAGACTCCAGCTCTCTGTCGAGCTCGGCCCGCGCGACCTCGACGGTATCACCGAACGGCAGGTCGACGGATTCTTCTTGTTTTTTGATGGCCGCGGCGAGCGCCAGCGTCAACGGGACCGCCCCCTCGACGCTCACTCCGCGCTCGGATGGCGGGACGCCCAGGACGTCCGCGCGCCGCTCCAGCACGGGCACGACCACGCGCCGCAGCCGCGTCTCGAGCTCCAGCTGCTCGCGCCAGACCCGCCTGGTGTGCCGCCCGATCCAGACCGCGGCCCCGCCCAGCCCCAGGGCGAGACCGAAGAGCACACCCAGCGCGGCGTCGAGGCTCGGCACGCGCGGATCCTAGCCCCAATCGAGCGCTTCGCGCTTGCTCCGGGCCTAGCAATTCTAGAGCAGTGTTCAGTCCCAGGTCAGGACGGCGGCTTCGCCGTGCAGGGCGATCAGGCCGCCCACGTAGGACAGGAGCGCGCGCCGCCGCTGCATCACGCCCGCGATCTGCGCGTCGTCGAGGATGTCGCGGATCTCGGCCTCCGGGTCCTCGGCCAGCGAGGCGCGCAGCCTCACCTCGCTCAGCCCACGCACGGCGTCGACGAAGCGTCGCGAGAAGCGCTGGGTGCGCTCGAGGTGGCCCCGGATCCGCTCGTAGCGGTGATCGGTCAGGGGCGTCTGGAACGCGACGTTGTGGTCCCGCACGAAGAGCCTCCGCCCCTCGTCGTCGGTCGAGACGTTCCCGCCGCTGAAGCGGTCCCAGTTCCCGATGAGGTAGTCGAACGCGAGCATGGTCGAGAGATCCCGGGCCACCTGGCTCGACTCGGCGGGCGGCATCGGCTCCCCGACGCGCAGCCAGGGCGCGACCTCGGAGAGCCCCTCGAAGGTGGCCAGCTCGCTCGAGCGCATCCTCGGGATCCAGTAGATCGCGGCTCCGCGCGCCACGCCGGGGGCGTCCCAGAGGATCTCCTGGCGGATCGGCTCCCAGTCCTCCTCGTGCTCGCTCTCGAAGCGCGCCTCCATCAGCCGCCGCGGGATCCGCAGCCCCACGGCCGGCGGCACGTTGTCCATCTCGAGCGCGCGCGCGACGCGGTAGGCGGCGATCTCCGACAGGTAGCCGCGCGGATGAGAGCGCGTGCGCGGCTTGAACGCGGCGTTGGCCCCCACCCCGAGGTCGAGCTTCAGGGTGACGCTGCTCGTGCCGACCTGCTCGAGGGAGCGCGGCACGCGGGTCGTGAGCCGGGCGAGGATGGCGTCCTGTCCGAGCTCGCCGCCGACGAAGGGGAGGGGAGGGGCCTGCGCGGCCACGCTGCCGGCGACGCCCAGGGCGGCGAAGAGGAGGAACGCTCTCGCGTGTCTCGAGTGGCTCACCGTGATTCCCTCATGGTCGGGCGGCGTGTGTCGGGCGGCATGTCGGAATGCGGGCTCGAGAGCTACTTCTTGCGCTCGCGCTGGCGCCGCTCGAGCTCGGCGCGCGCGGCCCGGGCCCCGAGGACGTAGCCCACCGCGACGCCCACCAGCAAGATCCCCGGGATGTAGATGATGTGCTCGACCGGCAACGGCTCAGCCCTCGCGCTTGGACAGATCCGCGCGCAGCCGATCGAGCTCGCGCGCCGTGCGCGCCTGCCGCATGCCGATGCTCACCACGTAGCCGAGCAGCAGCACGAGCGTGACCCCGTACGCGCCGACCATCAGCATCCCGCCCGGGATGTTCTCGGTCTGCGCGCCCTCGGCCGCCTGGAAGCTCTCCGCCCGCGACTCGGCCGCGTCCTCCTCCTGCGCCAGCGCCGCGCTCGGGGCGAGCAGGGGGACGAGCAGGGGCGACAGGGACATCCCGACCACGAGCGCGAGCATGCCGAGCGACTTCATACGTCCTCCAGGAGACCGCGCTCCGCCGCCTCGAGCTCGAGGGCCTGGAGCGCCTGCCGGTCGCGTTCGGTGCGCATCCGGGTCCATATCAAGAGCGCGACGAGCGCGGTGAAGAGCACGAACCCGACGAGCAGCGCGTGCGTCATGTCGGGGTGCAGCCCGCCGCCTCGCGAGGTGATCACCGTGGGGTGCGTGCCCCGCCAGCGCTGCACGGAGTAGTGGATCACGGGCAGGTCGAAGAGGCCCACGATGGCGAGCCCGGCCGCGAACCTGCGCTCCGCCTCCCCGCCCCCGAAGGAGCGCAAGACGACGTACGCGGTGAAGATCATGCCCGCGAGGAGCGTGGTGGTCAGGCGCGGATCCCAGGTCCACCAGTAGCCCCACGCCTTGCGGGCCCAGAGCGGGCCGGTGATCAGGACGACGAGGCAGAAGACGAGCCCCACCTCGGCCCCGGCCACCGCGAGGGCGTCCCACTTCTCGTCCCGCTTGATCAGGAAGATGGCGGAGCCGAACGCGCAGACGACGAAGCCGACGTACATCGCGTACGCGCTGGGCACGTGGATGTAGAAGATCTTCTGCACGATCCCCATGCGCATCTCGGTCGGCGCGTGGAAGAAGGTGGCCCAGACGCTGACCAGGACGAGGGCCATCGTGACGGCCGCCAGGATCAACCAGCCGAGGGGCGGTCGGGTCGCGCTCGTGTCCTTCATGGGGTGGGTCGTGGGGTCGGAGAGGTGAGGGTTCCAGAGCCTACCGTGTCCACGCGGGGAGGGTATAACCCGGGGACCCGAATGTCGCCTCATCCGTCCGCCGTCGCCCTCGATCCGCGCTGGGTCACCCTCGTCGATCGGCTCGCGCCGCGCCTGCTCGGGCGCGACGACCGCACCGGAGAGGCCCTCGCCTCCGAGATCGTGCGTCTCAGCGAGCTCTACACCCGCGAGCGCGCGCAGATCGGGCTCGCGAGCGGGGCGCTGGCCGCGCGGCTGCGCTTCTTCCTCCTGCGCGATCTCCCCAAGGTCCAGGGGCCGCTCGAGGAGCTGGCCCGGGCGGGCGCGCTCGCGGAGGGGGAGACCTGGCGGGTGCTGGATCTCGGGGCGGGGCTGGGTACGACCACGCTCGGCCTCGCGGAGCTGGCGCAGCGCGCGGGGGTGAAGAAGCTCGAGGTCACGGCGGTGGAGCAGGACGCGGCCAGCCTCGACGTGTTCGCCACCCTGGCCCGCGAGGCGCACGCGGTCGGGCTCGTGCCCGAGGTGAAGCTCGAGGCGCGCCGCGAGGATCTCGAAGATCTCGATCTCGCGCGGCTACCGAAGGCCGATCTCGTCGTGCTCGGGCTGGCGCTCAACGAGCTCTACCGGGATCGCGAGGACGCCGATCGGCTCGACGCCCGCGAGGCGGCGCTCCGCGCCCTGCTCGGGCGGCTGCGCCCCGGGGGCTCGCTCGTCGTGGTCGAGCCGGCGACGCGTGAGCTGTCCCGCGAGCTACAGACGCTGCGCGACCGGCTCGTCGAGCGCGTCTTCGCCCCCTGCCTCCGGGACGGGCCTTGCCCGCTGCTGACCCGCGAGCGCGACTGGTGCCACGCGCAGCTCCCGTTCGACCTCCCCGAGGGGCTCGCCGAGCGCGCCGAGAGCGCGGGCCTGCGCCGCCAGCGGCTGACGTACGCCTATCTGACGCTGCGCACGGACGGCCGACGCCTCTGGGACGTGTTCGATGGGAGCCCGCGCGCGCATCGCGTGGTGGGCGGGCCCGTGCGCAGCAAGGGCAAGACGGAGTGGGATCTCTGCTCGGCCGAGGGGCTCGTGCGGATCCGCCGCCTGGACCGGGAGCGGAGCGACGCGAGCGCGGTCCTCGACACGGCCGAGCGGGGGACGCTGCTGACGCTGGACCGCGACGTGGAAGACGGACGCGACCTGCGGATCCGGCCGGACGTCGGGGTCGACGGAAGCTGACCTCACGCGGGGCGCGGGAACGCGCGCCACAGGAACGGCAGCGGCGTGCCCAGGAGCAGGAGCGCGCCGAGGTTGAACAAGGCGTTCGGCCACGCGCCGTGGAGCAGGGACGCCGCGGTGTCGGGCACGAACCACGAGAGCAGCGAGACGGCCACGCACCCGAACGCCCAGCGCTCCCGGGCCAGGAACGGGCCCCGCAGGACGAACAGGAGCGCCACCGCCCAGCTGATGATGGTCGCACCGAGCACCGCGTTCATGAAGCGGTGGTAGGTCACCACCTCGGCCGGCAGCGCCTCGGCGCCGAAGAGCGCGCCCGCCATGGCGCCCGGATACCAGGGCATCCAGCGCGTGTCGGCCAGCACCAGCAGCGCGCCGAGGCCGACCATCGACGCTACGGCGACGAAGAGCCAGCGGTACCAGAACCGAAAGGCGACCTCCCCCACACGGTGGGGGTAGGGGGGCTCGCGATCCGGGTCAAGGGTCGCTCAGCGCATGCGCAAGGAGATGCCGTCAGAACGGCCAGAGGACCGGGATGAGCGCGACCGCCAGGCCCCACAGGATCAAGTCGAGCGGCGTGCCCACGCGGGTGAAGTCGCCGAAGCGGTAGCTGCCCGGGCCGTAGACGAGCGTGTTGGTCTGGTAGCCCACCGGCGTCATGAAGCTGAGCGACGCCGCGAACGTCACGGCCATCAGCATCGGCCGCGCGCTCACGCCCAGCAGGTGCGCCGACTCGATCGCGATGGGGGCCAGGAGCGCGGCCGTCGCCTGGTTCGAGATCACGTTGGTCAGCAGGAGCGACGCGCCGAAGAAGCCCGCCAGGACGACGTGCGCGCCCATCGGGCCGAGGCCGTCGGTGAAGAAGTGCGAGACCAGCTCCGAGGCGCCGGTCCGATCCATCGCGGTCCCCAGCGGGATGACCCCCGCGAGGAGGAAGATGACCTTCCAGGAGATGCTCTCGTAGGCCTCCCGCGGTCGCAGCGTGCGCGTCAGGAGCAAGACCACGCAGCCGGCGAGGGCGCTCACCACGATGGGCAGCACGTCGAGGGCGGCGAGCCCGACGACCGCCGCGAGCACGGCGAGCGCGACGGGGAGCTTCTTGCGGCGCTGCACGGGAGGCTGCTCGACCTGGGAGACGACGACGAAGGAGGCATCCCGGCTCAGCGCGGCCGCCTGCTCTCGCGCCGTGGACAGGAGGAGCGAGTCCCCGGGTCGCAGGATGCTCGCCGCGAGCCGCTCGTTCTGCAGCTCGTCCGGCCTCCGCAGCGCGAGCACCACGGCGCCGAAGCGCTCGGCGAAGCTCACGTCCTCGATGCGCTGCCCGGCGATGGGCGCGTCCGGCGCGACGACCGCCTCGACCAGCTCGCGCTCGCTCGTCCGGAGCGCCGCGTCCCCCCACGTCGTCACGGGCTCGATCGTCACGTCCTGGCGCGCGACGAGCTTCGCGATCTCCCCCGGGGCCCCGACGACGCGCACGACGCGACCGCCGTCGCGGGCGAAGACCTCGACGATCTCGACCTCCAGCCCTTCGAGGAGCGCGCGCGTCTCGCGGCGCTGGTCACGCACGCGCACGTCGGTGAGGTACTGGCGCACGCCGTAACGCGACGTGAGATCCTCGAGGCTGCGTCGGGCCGGCGTGAGGCGGATCCCCACCAGCGCGAGGTAGGCGAGGCCGACGACGAAGAAGAGCAGGCCGAGCGGCGCCATCTCGAACATGCCGAAGGGCGCCAGCCCGTGCCCCGCCGCGATGGAGCTTACCAGGAGGTTGGTCGACGTGCCGATCAACGTGCAGACGCCCCCGAGCATCGACGCGAAGCTGAGGGGCATCAGCAGCTTGGACGGGCTCAGGCCGAGGTCTCTCGAGACCGCGAGCACGACGGGGATGATGATCGCGATGGCCGCGGTGTTGTTGATGAAGCCGCTGACCAGGCCGACGGAGAGCAGCATGCCGCCGATCGCGAGCCAGCGGCTGTGGCGGCCGAGTCGGCGAAACAGCCCGCCGACGTGGGCGAGCGCGCCGGTCCGCCGCAGGCCTTCGCTGAGCACGAACATCGCGCCGATGGCGATCGTCGCGGGGTTCGAGAAGCCCGCCAGGCCCTCCGCGGGGCTCAAGATGCCCGTCACCATCAAGGTCACGCAGACGATCAGGGCCGTGACCTCGTACGAGACCCGCTCCCACGCGAAGAGGACGAGGGCGAGGGCGATCAGCGCGAAGACGATGGCGATCTCGAAGGTCACCGCACCCATGGATACAGGCGCGGCCCGCGGTCATGGCCAGAGCAGCGCTTCGAGGAGGGGGGCTTCGGCCGCGGTCAGGGCTCGGGCAGGAGCGCGGCGATGCGGGCGTACGCCTCGAGCTTCGCCGGCTCGAGCGCGTCCGCCTCCATGGCCAGCCGGAGCGCGGGCAGGCCGGCCGTGATCCGCTTCGTCAGCGCGTCCGCGCGCGCGGGCTCGAGGGCGCGGGTCAGGATGAGCGCGTCGGTCGGCACGGCCTGGGTGATCAGCAGCGCCTCGAGCCGGGTCGCGCCCGCGCGCCCGCCGTGCAGGGCGAGGGCCTCCTCGACCCGCGCGTCCTCGTCACCGGCCACGGAGATCGCGGCGACGTCGGCGTCCCCGTCGAGCACGGCGGCGAGCGCCGCGGGGTGACTGCCGAGGAAGCGCTCCGACGCGAAGGTCTGCTCGGGGACCAGCCCTCGCTCCGCGAGGTGCGCGCGCACGAGGAGGTAGCCGCCGAGCGAGAGCGGATCGACCCACGCCGCGCGCGCACCGCGCAGGCGGCTCAGGCCGAGGTGCGCCGCGCGGTCCGCCACGAGGGCCGAGCGATAGGTCGAGCGCCCGGCGCGGACGACCCGGTAGACCGCGTGGATGTGCGACGAGCACTGGGCGCAGACCGCCGACGGCAGCCAGGCCAGCTCCACGTCGCGCGCGCGCACCCGGAAGCGGAGGGCGTCGTAGCTCTCCGCCACCTCGACCTCCACGCGCTCCCCCAGATCCCGCGTGAGCGAACGCTCGAGCAGCTCGCCCCGCGCGCGAGCCCGGGCGTCGCCCACCGACGGCGGCATGAGGAAGCGCAGGGTCACGCGCACGTCATAGCCGCGATCCGCGGGCTTTCGAGGACGCGGTCAATCCTCGTCGGGCTCGACCGGATCCGGCCGCAGGAACCAACTCGCCACGAAGAGCGCGCTGAACATGATGAGCTGCACCAGGACGGCCATGGAGTAGGCGTAGTAATTGGCGATGGCGAGCCCGAAGACGATGGGGACGAGCAGCCCGCGCACCCAGAGGTGGCCGTGCGTGTTGAACGAGAACCCGGGCTCGCGCTTCGCCTTGCGGGTCAGCCAGTCGTAGCCGACGAGTAGGAGCATCGAGCCGAGGCCGATCAGGGTGAAGACGAGCCACATCGACTGCGGCTCGTAGGTCTGCCACAGCAGCTCGCGCGCGCCCCAGGCGTCCACGCCGAGCGTCCGCTCGAAGAAGTCCATCACCGCGCCGCGGTCGAGGGCCTCGACCGCCTGCGCGTTCACGTTGGACTGCTCCACGAGGTAGCGGCGCGCCAGCACGACCTTGTCGCCGTTCTCCTGGTACATCTCGCCCGCCACGATCGAGCCGATCGACCAGCCGATGCCCACCGTCATGTTGACGTACCCCATGTAGAGGCCGTCTTTGCCCTTGGGCGCGATGCTGGCGAGGTACCGCATCTTGGTGGGGCTGGCCATCATCTCGCCGACCGAGAAGATCGCGATGGCGCCGAGGGTGACCCAGCCGCTCATGCTCACGCCGAGCACGTAGATGCCGACGGCGGAGATGGCGATGCCGATGACGATGGCGGTGAGCGAGCGGAGCCGCCCGGTCAGGAAGCCGACGAGGAACGCGGCCACGCTGATCATCGCCGCGTTGAAATTGATGATCCACTCCTGCGTGAGGTTGCCGCCGTTGACGGTCGGCACCGCGCCTTCGCCGAGGATGGACTGCAGCGCCGCGGCGGGGCCGCGCGAGTCGACCCAGTCGTCGATGAAGTTCGGGAGGATGTCGAACAGCTGATAGAACATCAGCCAGAAGCCGGCGAAGGTGATCGTGAAGAAGAAGAGGCGCGGCTCGAGCAGCCCCTTCACCGCGTCGATCAGCAGCTCGCCCGGGCCGGCCAGCGGGCCCGTGTCTTCGCGCTCCGGCTCGCGGAAGAAGAAGAGCGGGAGGAAGTTCAGGGAGATGCCGATGGCGCACGCCATGAACACGTACTCCCACTCGAGCACCCGCAGGTAGCCCGCGATCAGCGGCCCGAGGAAGCCGCCGATGTTGACCATCTGGTAGAAGATGCCCCAGCCGAACGAGGCCGACTCCTTGGGCATCTGGTTCGAGATGAGGCCCTGCAGCCCGGGCTTGAAGATGGCGGTGCCGAGCGCGAGGAACATCGCGCCGGTGAAGAAGACCTCGAAGACGCTGTCGACGCCGGCCGCGCGGGCCTCGGCGAGCGGCATCCCGGCCAGTGACTCGGCGATGGCGATGCAGTAGCCCATCAGCAGGTAGCCGATGATCTTGAGCACCGTGCTGATCGCGATGTTGAGCTTGTAGCCGTAGCGGTCGGCGAACCCGCCCGTGAAGATGGGCACGAAGCTCTGGACGAGGGCCCAGATGGCGTAGATCGAGCCCTTCTGGACGTGATCGAGGCCGGGGCCGCCCTCGCTGATGGCCAGGACCATGAAGACCGGCAGGACGGTGCGGACGCCGTAGTAGGCGAAGCGCTCGACCAGCTCCATCCAGTTCGCGGTCCAGTAGACCGCCCCGAACGCGCTGAGCTGCTCGAAGAAGGAGGGCTTCGACGATCCGGCTTTCGACATGGCGGCGCACCGTACGCCCCACCGCGGGTCGTGTCGACGCGGTGCCGTGACCCGCGGCACACGCCGGCACGCGTGGGCCGGGCGACTCCGCACGATCCACGGAGGGGATCGCGGATCACCCCTGTTTCAACGGCTCCTGCGCGCCTGGCACTGCCCTTGCTCATCACCGGCTCGATGACCGGAGGACCCATGAAGAACAGCATTCGATACGGCGCGCTGGCGTGCCTGGCCGGGCTCGCGGGGCTGGCGGCGCCCCAGCCGGCCCAGGCGTGTGGCGGCTGCTTCGCCCCGACAGGCAGCCCCACCGTGGTGACGCGTCATCAGATGGCGGTCTCGATCTCGATGGAGGAGACGACCCTCTGGGATCAGATCGAGTACGCGGGCGACCCGGAGGACTTCGTCTGGGTCCTCCCGGTGCGGAACGGCGCGCCGGTGGAGCTGGCCGAGAACGCCTTCTTCGAGGCCCTCGAGCAGACCACCCGGATCACCCTCCAGGCCCCGCAGGCGCCGCAGACCTTCTGCCCCGACCCGTGCGGCGGGTTCTTCGCGGGGGCCGCCGACCGCTCGGGCAGCGCGGACGCCGGGGCGAGCGAGGTCACCGTGCATCACCAGGCCAGCATCGGCCCGTACGAGACGGTCACCATCGGCTCCGAGGACCCGAACGCGCTCGTGCAGTGGCTGCGTGACCACTACTACGCGGTGCCGGACTCCATCCTGCCGACCATCCGCCACTACACGGAGCAGGGCATGGACTTCGCCGTGCTGCGCCTCTCGCCCAACTTCGGCGTCAACCAGATGCAGCCGGTGCGCGTGACGATGCCCGGCCTCAACCCGACCTTCCCGCTGCGCATGGTCGCGGCCGGGGTCGAGGGCTCGGTCGGACTCGAGCTCTTCGTCATCGCCGAGGGCCGCTACGGATCGTCCAACTTCGCCATCGGCGAGGTCGACCGCGACGCGCTCTCGTACGACTGGGACACCAGCCGGTTCAACTACGACGCGCTCTACGACGCGGCGGCGAGCGCGAACGACGGCCGCACCTGGGTCGCCGAGTACGCGATGGACGCGCCGACCTGGCAGCTCGAGAACTACGTCTCCTACGACGACGACGGCGAGCCCCACTACGCGCGCGACGACTGGGAGGTCGCCTCGCGCCACGTCGAGGCCCCGTACATCACCCGCCTCACCGCGGACCTCGCGGTCGAGCACCTGGGCGAGGACCTCATCCTGGAGGCGGCGGACGGCGGCGACCTGCCGGGCTTCATCGACGTCACGAACGAGCTCAACCGCGCCCCGGACGTGAGCTGCAGCAACGTCTGCACGGACCCCTACGGCGGCGGCAGCTCGGGAGGCGGGCTCGGCTGGCGCGACGGAGGCCGCGGCGACGGCCTCTGCACGGTCAGCCCCGGCAACACCGCGGGCGCCTTCGGGCTGCTCGCCCTGCTCGGCGCGGCGGCGGCCTTCGGCCTCCGGCGTCGTCGGTAGACGCGCGGCACTTCGAACGCGAGAACGCGGCGGCGGGGCTCTCGGGCCTCGCCGTCTTCGCGTGCGCTCCAGGTGACATAGGTGGGCTTGAAAAGCCCCTCCCGACGGATCAGGCTCCACGCCGCCGATGACCGAGTTGTTCGATCGCGAGTTCCTCTTCGTCACCGGCAAGGGCGGCGTCGGAAAGACCACCGTCAGCGCCGCCATCGCCCTCGCGGCCGCCAAGCGCGGCAAGCGCGTGCTCGTGGCCATGTGCAACGCCAAGGAGCGGCTGAGCCACCTGCTCGAGGTCGACGCGATCGGCACCCGCAACCAGCGCGTCGCCCCCAACCTCGAGGCGGTGAACATGACCCCCGCCGTGGCCCTCGAGGAGTACGGCCTGATGGTCCTGAAGGTCCGCAGCGTCTACAAGGCGATCTTCGAGAACCGCTTCGTCGCGGCCGTCCTGCGTGGCACGCCCGGCATCGAGGCGTGGTCGATGCTCGGCAAGGCCTACTTCCACACCGAGGAGCGAGACGAGTCCGGCCGGCCCCGCTACGACATGGTGATCGTCGACGGCCCCGCGACCGGGCACGCGCTCGACATGCTCCGGGTGCCGCAGGTGATCTGCGACGTCGCGCCGCCGGGGCTGCTCCGCAACGAGGCCGAGAAGGCGCGCGCCCTCTTCCGCGATCGGCGCCGCAGCGCCGCGGTGCTCGTCACGCTCCCCGAGGACATGCCGGCGAACGAGACGATCGAGCTCCACGCGGCCCTCGGCGGGCCCGACATCGCGATGCCGGTCGGCGGGCTCGTGGTGAACTCGATGCTCTCCAAGCTCTTCAAGTCCCAGGAGCGCGCCCCGATCGCCGCGCTCCCCGCCAAGCTCCAGCCGGGCTCCTCCGCCTCGGCGCTCGCGCTCGCGGGCCGTCAGCGCGCCTTGCGAGAGGCGACGCAGCAGGACGCGATCGCCAAGCTCAAGGCGCAGCTCCCGGAGCTCCCGCGCACCATGCTGCCGATGCTGCACGTGCCCGAGTTCCGGCGCAGCGCGGTCGAGTCCCTGGCCGCCTGCTTCGAGAGCTGAGCGTCCGTTCGCGCGCGCGCCCGACGCGCGCTATGAACGCGCACCCATGCGGATCGAGGCCGACTCGGTGCTCCGTCATTCGCGCGACGCGGTCTTCGCGGCGTACCGCGACGACCTCCCGGCGTTCGTGGAGTTCCTGCCCAACGTGCGGTCCATCGAGGTGATCGAGCGGCAGGGACAGGGCGACATCGTGCACCTCCACAACGTGTGGCACGGCGCGACGGAGCTGCCGACCTCGCTCGCCAGCGCGCTCGAGGCCCGGGTGCTGTCGTGGGACGATCACGCGGCCTGGGACGAGGCGGGCTACACGTGCGACTGGGTGATCGAGCCCCACGCCTTCCGCAACGCGGTGCGCTGCCGCGGTCAGACCACCTTCATCGACCTCGACGAGGGCCGCACGCGCATCGAGATGAACGGGGAGCTGTCCATCGATCTCGAACGGGTCCGGGCCATCCCCACCTTCCTCGCCGGCTCCCTCGCGCGCACGGCCGAGGCGTTCCTCCTGCGGCAGCTCACGGCCAACCTCGCGAGCGTCAGCGACGCGCTCGCCAACTACCTGCGCGAGGACACGCTCGCGTGAGGGGCTCGACGTGCGCGGCGCTTCGTCCCCAGGCGGGGCCCGTCATTCCGGGTTCCTCACGCCGTTGATCGGAGTCGAGTGCGCGCGGAATGTCAGATCTCCTCGTCCGTGGTCAACGGGGTTCGCCGGCTCCTCATCGACGAGGGGCGCTGGCAGGAGATCGAGCGCGCGCTCCTCGAGCGGGATCCCGACATGGAGGACTGGCTCGAGGACACGGGCAGGCGCCCCTACGTCTCCTTCGCCGGCCACCGCCGCCTGCTCGAGGCGGTGGGGGGCGACGAGGGAGCGCCTGCGCTGCGTCGCCTCGGCCACGCGCGCCTCAGCGCGGCGATGGATCTCGGACCCGTGGCGCCCATCCTCCGCTGCTGGGTCCGGCAGTACGCGCACATCCCGACCGCGCTGCTCCACGTGGCGCCGTACGTCTGGGACGTGATCCTGCGCCACGCGGGGCGGCTTCAGATCGAGGAGACCGGGCCTCACCGCATGGTCTATCGCGCGGTGGACGCCCCCGAGGCGCTCCACTCGGCGACGCTCTGGCACGCGCTCGTCGAGGGCTACGGGACGGAGCTGCTGCGTCGCTCGGGCCGCGACGGGGAGGTGCGCGTGCAGGTCGACGCGCGCGGCTTCGCGCTGGTCGGGACCTGGGACCGCTGACGGTCAGCTCTCCTCGACGTCCTCGCCGCGCAGCCGGGCGAGCCGCCGACGGATCTTGATCTCGAAGCCCGCCTCGCGCGGCTCGTAGTAGCGCCGCCCGGCCAGCTTCTCCGGGAGATAGGTCTCGCCCGCCGCGTGCCCGCCTTCGCCGTGCGGGTAGCGGTACCCCTCGCCGTAGCCCCACTCCTTCATGGCCTTGGTGGGCGCGTTGCGCAGCTTCATCGGCACGGGCAACGGGCCGTGCTCGCGTACGTCGTCGCGCGCCGAGGTCCACGCCGCGTAGCTCGCGTTCGATTTGACGGTGCTCGCCAGGTACGTGCAGCACTGCGACATCGCGAACAGGCCCTCGGGCATGCCGAGCCGCCGGAAGGCGGCGTCCGCCGCGACCGCCACCTGCAGCGCCTGCGGGTCGGCGTTGCCCACGTCTTCGCTCGCGAAGATGATGAGCCGGCGCAGGATGAACATCGGGTCGTCGCCCGCCTCGAGCATGCGCATCATCCAGTAGATGGCCGCGTCGGGGTCGTTGCCGCGCATCGACTTGATGAACGCGCTGATGACGTTGTAGTGCTCCTCGCCGCTCTTGTCGTAGAGGAGCGTCTTCTCCGCGAGCGCCTCGCGCACCAGGGCCTCGTCGATCGGGTTGCCCGACGCGGCCGCCTCGCGCGCGGCCAGCTCCAGCACGTCCAGCGACCGGCGCGCGTCGCCTCGACCGAGCTCCGCGATCACCGCGAGCGCGTCGCCCTCGACCTTCACGCCGAGCTTGCCGAGCCCGCGGTCGGCGTCCTTCAGCGCGCGGCGGAGCAGGGTCTCGACCGCGTCCGGCGGCAGCGCCTCGAGCCGGAAGACCCGCGCCCGGCTGAGGAGCGCCGCGTTGACGGCGAAGGAAGGGTTCTCGGTCGTGGCCCCGATGAGCACCACCGTGCCCTTCTCGACGTGGGGCAGCAGCGCGTCTTGCTGCGCCTTGTTGAAGCGGTGGATCTCGTCGACGAAGAGGATGGTCGGGCGGCCGTAGAGCTTCCGGCGCTCGTCCGCCTTCTGGATGAGCCGCCGCAGCTCGGGCACGCCGCCCATCACGGCGCTGAAGGGGACGAAGTCGCCCTTGGTCTCGTGCGCGACGACGCGCGCGAGCGTGGTCTTGCCCGTCCCTGGCGGACCCCAGAGCAGCATCGACGGAACCCGGTCCGCGCGGATGGCCTTCGCGAGCAGGCGGTGCTCGCCGATCACGTGCCGCTGGCCCACCATCTCGGCGAGCGAGCGCGGCCGCATCCGCTCGGACAGTGGCGCGCCTTCGGGGTCGCGTTCATGCGCGTGATCGAAGAGGTCCATGGGTGTGACATTCCAGTCGCGGACCGGACCATAGCCAGGCTCCCCGGTTCACGCCGCGAAACTTTTTCGCCCCTCATCCGTCCATGAACCGCATGTCCCCGTGGTCGGTACGGCTCTCGCAGAGTCGACGGGTGCGGTGCCAGAGAAGGAGAGGCGTGTGCGGAACCTGCTCGAGATGATCTACGAGTACCAGCTCCTCAGCAGCAAGGAGCGGCACCTGGACATCCCCCTCGACGACGACGAGCGGGTGCGTCGCATGGGTCTGCATCGGCTGTTGATGGGGGAGGTGCCGGACGCGCGGCGTCGTCGCCTCGCCCGGGTCGCGCTGCCGATGCGCGTGCAGTTCACGCGCGCCGGTGGCTTCGAGCTCGGTGAGATCCGTGACCTCGGCGGCGGCGGCGTGTGCGTGCAGACCTCGGCGCCTCAGGATCCCGGGACGCGCGTGGTGCTCCGCGTCGAGGCGCCCGACGACGGCGTCGAGTACGTCTTCCCGTGCCGCGTGGTCTGGCGCTCGAGCCACGGCCCGCGCCGCATGGGGCTCGCCTTCGACGGCGTGCCCCATCAGAGCGAGCTCTACGGGGACGAGTCCGGCGTCTGGCGGCGCACCCCGCGCTTCGGCGCCGTCCGGGACACCTCCCACGTCGCCTGACGCGGTGCTCTGATCAGCGCGGTGCTCTGATCAGCGCACGATCTTCAGGCGCGTGGGGCCCTTCTCGGGCGGCGCCTTCTGACCGCCGGTGCGCGCGAAGTGCTGCTTGGCGACCGTCTCGGCCAGCGACTCGGCGGCGGCGCGGAAGGCGCCGGCCACGTCGGAGTCGGGCCGGGACTGCACGATGGGCATGCCCTTGTCGCCCCACTCGCGGACGGAGGGCTCGAGCGGCACCTGCGCGAGCAGGGGGGCCTTCGCGAAGTCCGCGACCTTCTGGCCGCCGCCCGCGCCGAAGAGCTCGTGCCGCACACCCGCTGTGTCGACGAACCAGCTCATGTTCTCGATCACGCCGAGGATGGGCAGGTTGAGCTTCGCGCACATCGAGACGCTCTTGTAGACGTCCTGGAGCGCGACCTCCTGCGGGGTCGTCACCATCACCACGCCGGTGACCTTGAGCTGCTGCGCCATCGTGAGCGCGACGTCCCCGGTGCCCGGCGGCAGGTCGAGGACGAGGTAGTCGAGCTCCCCCCAGTCGACGTCCTTCAAGAACTGCGACAAGGCGCCATGCAGCATCGGTCCGCGCCACACGATCGCCTGCGTCTCGTCCTCGAGCAGGAAGCCGATGCTCATCATCGAGACGCCGAAGCGCTCGAGGGGTGCGATGCGCTTGCCGTCCTTGCTGACCGGGTGACCGCTCACGCCCATCATCGTCGGGATGGACGGGCCGTAGATGTCCGCGTCGAGCAGCCCGACCCGCAGGCCCATCGCCTTGAGGGCCAGGGTCAGGTTCACCGCGGTGGTGCTCTTGCCGACGCCGCCCTTGCCGCTCATCACGAGGATGATGTTGCGCACGCCCGGGATGGGGTCGTCGCCCATGACCTCGCGGGTCGGGACCTGCGTCTTGATCATCAGCGCCAGCTTCACGTCGAGCCCGGAGAGCGCCTCCTCGACCCGCGCGCGCACGGTGTCCTTCAGGGCCTCGGAGGGGCTGGCCAGGACCGCGGTCGCCTGCACGGTACCCCCCTCGACGCGGACGTCCTCGAGCGTGCCCAGCTCGAGCATCGGCTTGTCGTAGACGGGATCCAGCACGCGCGCGAGGGCGTCGCGTACGGCTTCGAGGGTCGGCTCGCTCATGCTCGAAAAACTCCAGAGAAGGGGGGCGTGTGTATGAGCATTGGCCCGGACCGCGTCAAGCGCACCCCTGACGCGCCGCGTCGCCCCGATGACGCGACGTGGTTGACGCGGCGTGGCGTGATCGTCCTCGCGTCCCGTGCTTACTTGTTCGTGTGGAGGGCGTCACCTTGGCGTCTTCCACCGACATCTGGGGGGTCGTAGACATGAAGAAGCGAACGCAATCATCGCCTTCCGAGGCGTGGCGCGGCGACTGGGAGGAGAACACCTTCGCCGGGCTCGAGAGCCTGGACGACGCAGGGCGCTCGCGCGCGTCGCTGTGGGGACGCATCGACGCGCGGCCCGACGAGCCCGCGCTGGTCTCGAGCTGCATGCCCGAGATGGGGGAGCTCGAGCTCGAGGCGTGCGCCCGGCTCGCCTGAGCCGCCCGACAGGGACTGGATCGCGCCGGCGAGATGCCGGCGTTTCCTTTTGTGGCGTGGGCCCGCGTCGGCTACGTTTCGGTCATGGGCGTCAAGGTGCTCACCATGGACATCGTCTGCGAGGACTCGGGCCACCAGGTCGTCCCGATGGCGCCCAACTTCTGCATCACGCCCGGCGCGGCGGCCGGCGCCCCGGCGCCGCTCCCGTACCCCATCACGGCGAGCTCCAGCAAGCTCGACCCGGGGACGAGCAAGGTGAAGCAGAAGGGCAAGAAGACGCTCAACGCCAAGAGCAAGGTGAAGTCCTGCAACGGCAACCAGCCCGGCTCGCAGAAGGACGTCAGCACCTTCCAGACCGGCAAGAAGTCCTGGCCATTTCCCGTACCGGCCGTGACGGTGCACTTCGAGGGCATGCCCATCGCCATCACCGGGAATCCCGGGATGGGCAACTCGATGTAGCCTCTCGGCTCCCCGGTGGATCCGCCTCCCCTTCGCACAGGCACTCGCGCAACGGTCGAAGTCATCCCGCATCTGGATGACGTCGACGGCTCCCTCCTCGGCGTCGTGCTGATCAAGCAGCGCTTCGTCGCCTCTCGCCGGGGCGAGGTCTCTCGCGCGTCGGGCGCCACCGTTCACGTGGCCGACGAGCCCTGGGACCCGGACGCGCCCGAGACGAGCTCGATCCGGTTCCCGACGGACCTGTGCACGCGCAAGCCCAGCACCGACGTGCTCGTCGCGGGCAGCGCGGTCGCGCCCTACCGTGAGGCGGTCCGCTCGCTCGATGTCCACGTGCGCGTCGGACCGGTGCAGAAGAGCTTGCGCGTGTTCGGTCCCCGCGTCTGGTACAAGGGCGGCATCGGCAAGATGGTCCTCACCGATCCGGAGCCGTTCGAGGCGGTCGCCGTGCGGTGGGAGGCCGCCTGGGGGGGCTCCGACTACGAGACCGATCCGGAGCAGCCGCTCGAGGAGCCCCGCAACCCCAACGGGTGCGGCGTGGTGCGGGACATCGAGGAGCTCGAGGGGAAGCTCGGCCCGCAGGTCGAGGACCCGAACGAGCTCATCAAGAGTCAACGGACCCGACCCAGCCCGGCGGGGCTCGGCGCGATCGGGCGGCACTGGGTGCCGCGGCGGCAGTACGCCGGGACGTGCGACGCGCAGTGGATGGAGGAGCGGATGCCGCTGCTGCCGCTCGACTTCGATCCGCGCTTCTACCAGTGCGCGCCGCCCGATCAGATCACCGCCACGCCGCTGCGGGGCGGCGAGCGGGTCGAGGTGGCGGGCATGCACGAGGAGGGGCCGTTCGCGTTCGAGCTGCCCCGGCTGCGCTTCTTCGTCGGCTTGCAGACCACCGACGCGCTGACCGAGCACCCTCCGCAGCTCGACACCGTGCTCATCGAGCCCAACGAGCGGGCGGCCACGCTGACCTGGCGCAGCGCCGTCAAGCTCCCGCGCCGCGCGGCCGACGTGCGCTTCGTCCAGGTGCACGAGAAGGAGCGCGTGCGATGAGGCGTCCGATGAGGCGAGCGCCGCGACGGGTGCGCGCATGATGGACTCGAGCCTGGCCGTGGCTCACTTCGGTGAGGACAGCTCGCGCGAGCCCGTGCTCGTGGACGTCGGCACGTGCAACGCGCTCGGGCTCGACCCGCACCAGACGTGGGCGTTTCGGCGCGCGGAGCTGACGGCGTTCGTGGAGTCGCCCTTTCGACTCCCGAGCGGAAACGTCCTGTCGTTCGGGCGCGTGCGGCAGCTCGATCCGCGCCTCGTCGGGGTCGAGCGTGTGGTCGCCCTCGCCGTCCGAGCGCTGGACGCCATCGGCGGCACGCTGGCGAAGATCCCGCGCGAGGCGAAGCTCGGTCTGTTCCTCTGCTTGCCCGCGCGATGTGATCTCGAGCGCGGCGATCGGTCGGGCCGCCAGCTGCGCCGTCGCCTCGAGAGCGCGGTGGTCGGGCCCTTCCTCGAGCGCGGCTTCGACGTGGTGGCGCGCTCGGTCGCTCGCGGGCACGCCTCCCTCGCCTACGCGGCGCTCGACGTCGGTCGCATGCTCGAGCAGCGACAGCTGGACGTCGCCGTGGTGCTCGGCGCGGACAGTCACTACGACCCCCTCGTGCTCGAGGCGCACTTCGAGCGAGAGCGCGTGCTCGACTCGGAGTGGCGCGAGGCCTTCGTGCCCGGCGAGGCGGCGACCGCGCTCGTGCTCGCGCGCCCGCAGGTGGCGCGCGAGCTCGGCATGACGCCGATGGCCCGCCTGATGTCGGCGGCGACGGGCGAGGAGGTCGCGACCCGTGACGACGACGTGGGGCTCCTGGGCCTCGGGCTCTCACGCCCGGCGGTCGCGGTCGCCAAGCGGCTGAAGCGCGAGGGGCGTCCGCTCGACTGGTGGCTGTGCGACGTGACGGGGGAGACGTTTCGCATCCAGGAGCTGCAGCTCGCCTGGCCTCGCGCCGCGCACATCGCGATGACGCCCGACGGCAGCCTCGACATGCTCCCGAGCCACTTCGGAGACCTGGGTGCGGCGACCATGCCCACCGGCGTGATGCTTGGCTGCGAGGGGCTCCGCCGCGGCGATCCCGTCGGCACGACCTTCCTCGTGTCGGGCTCGAGCGACGAGGGGCACCGCGGGGTGGTGCTCTTCGAGGTGATCCACCCTCAGCGGGACGCCGCTCCCATGAGCAGCCGGCCGTAGGCCTCGGCGTCGAGCAGGCGGCCTGGCTCGCCTTCCGCGCGGAGGAGCCACACCTCCTCCGGACGCTCGCCGAGCCGCGCGGGGTCCGCGAGCAGATCGGAGTTCGTCGCCACGACCCGCCCACGGCACGGCGCGTAGAGGTCGACCGCGCTCTTCGCGCCCACGACGCAGCCGAAGGGCTCGGCCACGCGGAGCTCGGACCCGGGCTCGAGGAGCTCGAGGCGCTCGATGGGGTGCACGAAGCTCAACAGATGTCGCGTGACCCCGACGCGACCGTCCGGCTCCCACCACAGGTGGTCGCGGCTGTAGCGGCGCTCGCTCAAGGGCGCTCGACGGGGATCGAGGCGATGGCCTCGGCGAAGGCGTCGGAGGTGAAGCCGGCCGCGATGTCGCCGCCGCGCAGCTCGAGCAGGTCGGTGGTGGTCGTGACGAGGACGCGCCCGCGCGCGTCGATCCGCCGGACGTCGAAGCTCCGGCGCACGCTCTCCAGGCTTCCGTCCACCCAGCGCATCAGCCCCGCCGGGTAGTCGGCGCCCACCCACACCTGCTCGGCCGAGGCGGCGACGGCGAGGAGCGGCTGCTCGTGACGGCAGGCGACGCTCCAGCCGTGCGACGAGCCCACGAGGAGAGAGCCGTCGAGCGCTGTCGCGTACGCCTCGTCCTCCGAGCGCATCGTGACGTCCGACAGCACGCAGCCCAGGGGCTCGTCCATCGGGATCCAGCGGCCGGCCTCGAAGCGCGCGATCCGCCCCGCGCGCCCCACCGCGAAGCCGGCGTGCCCGCGGCCCGCGACGTGAGAGACGAAGCCGGGCGAGGTGAGCGCGTCCCATCCCGACCCCGTCCAGCGCCACATCGAGGGGCCGCCGCCGGGCGCCAGGCCCCAGGCGAAGACGTGCCCGGCCCAGCCGCCGACGCCGCTCGTCGTGCCGGGCAGATCGAAATGGCGGAAGGTCTCGCCGTCCTGTCCGACGTACACGCCGTGGTGGGCCTCCGACACGAACACCGCGCCGTCGTCGGCCTGGAACACATCCGTCAGCCAGCACGCGCCGCCGAGGTGCACCCGCATCCGCCCGCTCTCGAGGCGGCAGAGGAACGACTCGCCGCGGCCAGGCCGGAAGCCCTCCTCGAGGTCGTAGCGCAGCCCGATGAAGTGACAGGCCTCGAGCCCGAGCCCGCTCGCGGCCGCGAACGTGTGGTCCAGCTCCGCCGTCATCTCCCGCGGCCGCACGTCACATCTCTCCCGGGTAGGCCCGCGACGTGTGGACGACGACCGGCGCCGTCTCGAAGACCTCGGGGAGCGCCGCCCGCGCGGACGCGAGGCAGCCGTCGACCCACCGCGCCACCCTCGGGTCGCCTTCGGGGATGGCGTCGTGGAAGGAGAACATCAGGGCGATCTTGGGCTGGCCCACCATCGGGAGCGCCGATCGCACCTCGAACGCCATGTCGTCCTCCACCTCGGGCGCCTCGCCGCGGAAGAAGTCCTGGGCTTCGATGTGCTGCATCAAGTGGCGTTGCAGGGCGCTCGCGGCGTCTTTCACGGTCATGGAGGGCCTCGTCACTGGTAGTGGCCGGAAGGCGTGAGGTTCACGGGCGGGTTCGCGTCGGGCGGCTTGGGCGTGCTCGCCGGCGGCACGCGGGCGTCGGTGCGCTCGCTCGGCGTGCCGATCCGCGCGCCCATCTCCGCGCGGCAGTGCGCGTTCTGCGCGCTGGTCAGGCTGCCCTTGAGGCGCTTCGCCTCCTTCGAGTCACCCGACGCCTCGGCCGCGTCGATCTGCGCCTGCAGCTCCGCCTGGTACTGCTGCGGCGTCTTGTTCGGGTCGCCGCCGGTGGCGTCGGCCTGGTTCTTCGCGACGTTGTCGGCGCAGTGCTGCTTCATGGCGGAGATGGCCGCCTTGCGGAAGTTGTCGATGCAGTCGCCGGCCGTCTCGCCGGTGATCTCCTGCTGCCAGAGGGGCGCGCTGCCGGCCTGGTTGCCCGAGGGGCCGTTCGCGTCCGCCGCCGCGGCCGCGTCTCCCGGCTGTGGGCCCTCGGCGCCGGCCCCGGCCTGCGACTTCTGGGTGCCGGGCTGCGGGTGGCCACCCTCGGGCGCGAGGTTCTCCTCCTGCACGCGCGGCAGGTTCTGGATCCGCGCCGCCTCGTCCGCGTCGAGCTCCCCCGCGGGGTAGGTGTGGTTCGCGGCCGGCGGCGCTTGCCCCACGGACGGATCCTTGACGCCCTTCCAGGTGCCCGGAGGGTTCGGCGGAGGCTCCGCGCCGAGCGCGGCGCACCCGTCGGCGTTGCACTCCTGCGTGTAGACCCAGTGGTGCTCGCTGTTGGCGGTGGAGGTCGCGCCGTGGTGCGGCATGCACGGCGCGTATCTCTCCTCGAAGCCGTCCACCACCGACGTGCACGGGTTGCCGCGGTCGCGCTGGTACGCGGAGTTCATCGTCAGGTGCCCGGACTGCGAGCCCGCCAGGTGCATGTCGCGCGGGGTGGGCTTGGGCGGCATGCCGGAGTTCTCGGCGCGCCACTTCGCGAGCGCGTCCTGCGCGCGCTTCCGTCGCCCCTTGGGCTTGTCGGGCGGGAGCCCGAGCCGGTCCCCGTACTTCGCGAGGTTGTATCGATCGGTCTTCAGGCGCGCCTCGCTGATCTGGTCGGCGACGTAATCGTAGCTGCCGAAGTCCTCTGGCTGGTAGCCGGCGCGCGCGAGCGCCTTGATGCAGGCGGCGGAGAACATCCCGGCCGCGCCGCCCTTGAGGAACGCCATCGGGGTGTGGGGGGCGGGGGTGCTCATCGAAGGGTCTCCGCGGGGGGCGGCGCGTCGGGCTGCGCGTCGGCGCTGAGGAGGCGGCGTCGCCAGGCCGCGGTGCGCCCCTCGGGTGGGTGGTCTTCGGGCGTCTCGGGCTCCGAGAAGACACCCGGGAGCGCGGGCTCGTCGCCCCCGAGGTGCGGCGCCAGCGCGGCCGTGACCCGCGCCTGGGCCAGCGGCAGCTCCATCGCGTTGACGTCGCCCACCTCGGGCGCCGCGCCGGCGCGGATGAGGAGCGCGTGCTGGAGCGACATGCACGTCGCGCCGACCTCGGGGCTCCTCAGCGTGGCCGCGGCGCGGTCGAGGTCGAGCCCGAGCGCGCGCGACAGCCGACCGCCGATCAGCGTGAGCCACCCGGCGCCGAGCAGCACCTCGTGCGCGTGCCAGGACGCCGCGTCCGGGTGCTGGACGTCGACCCCGAGGTAGCGCTCGGCCCTGCGAGCCACCGCGCCGAAGGCGTTCCGGGGGAGCTGCTCGTTCCAGGACCACGCGTAGCCCGCCAGCGCCTGGTCGATCGGGGCGGTCTGGGCGATCTCGATCGCGAGCGCCACCAGCTCCTCCGGGTCGCGGTCGAGGGGCAGTGTGACTTGCATGTATCCGGGTGGCGCGCCGAGGCGGGGATCGTGCTCGCGATAGACGAAGGCGTGTGACGGCGCGTCCGGGTGGTCGACCACGCGGAGCCGGAAGCCCGGGCGCAGGCCGGTCCCGAAGGAGGACGGGGGGAGGGCGTCGATCAGCTCCTCGACCGGATCGGGCAGGGGGCGCCACCTGGCGTCGGACGCCACGCGGAACAACCGAGGCGGGCTGTGCGAGCGCAGGGCCAGGAAGCTGCGCAGCAGCGAGGGCGCGGTCGTGTGCGCCCACTCCAGGGTGGGCTCGAAGTAGACGGTGAGCTGGAGGACGGGGCGGAGCAGGGTCACGCTCGGGCGGTCCCGGAGATGGACCCGATCCGGCAGGAGCGACGCGCCGAGCTCGCCGCTCATGCCTGCGGCGCTCCTCTCCGGACGCCGACGAGCGCCGCTCTCTGACGCACCACGAGGTCCACCACGTCGAGCGGCGGCGCGGGGGCGTACAGCCCGTGCTCGAGCAGCGCCCACAGCCGATCGCGCTGGAGGAACTCGGGCTCGCACAGCTCGTGCGCCGTCGAGCGCGTCGAGCGCGGCGCCCCCCAGCGGAAGCGCCCCGGCTGATCGGGCTTCCACCGCTCCCACCACTCCGCCCACGCCTCGGGCGTTCCGTCGAGCAGGCCCGGCGGGGCGTAGGACTCGGGCGCGCGACCGCGAAACGGCTCCTGGCCCGGCTCGGGCTCGACGACGAGCGCCGCGTCGACGATCGACGCCCCGGTGATGCGCTCGAGCGCGTCGAGGGCGGCGGCCTTCGAGGCCTCGTCGCCGTGCGTGAGGCGGCCCAGCAGGAACGGCACGAAGCGAGGGTGGCCGTACCAGCCGAGGGCGCGGAGCGCGGTCGGCGAGCCGGCGCTGGCGATGTCGTCTTCGAGCACCGGGAGGGCGTCGTCGCCGCCCCCGATCGCGACGAACATCACCGCGTCCGCCCACGCGCCGTCCTGGGCCTGCGTCAGCTCCACCGCGCGGTCGAAGCCGATCCGCTGCCGCAGCCTCAGGGCGCTCTCGAGCGCGCCGCGCACGACGTCCTCCGCCTCGTGCTGGAGGAACCAGCCGAGCGCCCCCGGCGGCGCGCCCCCGGCGAAGCTCGGGATGGCGCGGGCGAGCGAGGCGAGCACCCGCGGATCGTCGTCGTTCCCGAGCGCGTCGAAGAGCCCCCGATCCAGCGCGCGGCGGCGGCGCAGCGCCTCGACCGCCATCGCGCGCCAGTCGGGCTCGGCGCGGCGCGCCCACCGCTGGAGCGCGCCGTCGATCCGCGGGTGCGGCGCGAACACCAGCGCGTCGGTGCACATCTCGAGCATGCCCGGCTCGGTCAGCTCCGCCACCTCGAGGAGCCGGACCGCCTGGTCGAACGCGTCGTCCCCCGCGATCGAGAGGAAGAAGAAGACGTTGCCGAACGTGAGCTCGGGGTCGGGGATCGGGCGGTCGTCGAGCAAGTGCACGAGGTGCGGGAAGACCTGAACGCCGCAGGCCGCGATGGCGTCGACCTTGGTGAGGAGCCGCCGCTCGCTCTCCTCGCCGCTCGCCCACGGCTCGGGGTCGGTGCATCGGCGCATCCGCCCGAGCATCGCGAGGTCGTCCATGCAGTCGCGCGCGCGCTCGCGGACGAGCGTCTCGTCGGTGATCGCCTCGCCGAAGCGCTCGCGGATCAGGGCCTCGTCGAGCCGTGGCGGGGGTGGTGCGAGCGCGGGCGGCGGGGCCTCTTCCTCCTCCTCCTCCTCCGCGTCCGCTTCGAACGCGGCGAGCCGCTCCCGGTGTGCGGCCGCCAGCGAGAGCAGCGCCTCGAGCGTCTTGGGCGCGGCGGGGATCACCTCGGGCTCGGCGACCGGGATCGACGGCGGGCGCGCCTCGAGCGGGATGGCGGGGCGGAGCACGCGGCGCCGCAGATCGAGGAGCCGCGGGGTGTGCATGCTCGCCGCGAGCCAGACGCGCGCGGCGCCCTCGGTGGGCAGGCTGAGACCGTCGACGAGCGACCAGCTCACCTGCTGGAGCGAGCCAAGCGTCCGGGCGATGGTGGCCGCGGCGCGCTCCGCGACCGGGTCCTCGCTCGGGACGGTCATGAGCTGCGCCAACGCCTCGCGCACCCGGTCGACCGCCGCCTTCGTCTCGGCGCGATACAGGGCGTGGTCGCCGAGGTCGGCCAGGGCCGCGTAGACGTGCTCGAGCGCCGCGCCGAGGGCTCGCTCCGCCTCCTCGAGGGGCAGGCGGTCGTCCTCGATCTTCGTCACAAGGAGCAGGGCGCCGTCCAGCTCCGCCCGGATCTCGGGGAGCCGCGCCCCGTGCCCCGGCGCGTCTGGCGTGGTGTCCCTGCGCGGGTGTCCCTGAGCGCCGTCCATGGGGTCCCTCAGTTGAGCTTGATCATCGCGGCGAGCACCTTCGCGAGGGTCCGCGCGCGGGTCAACACCCGATCCCCGTAGACCTCGATCTCGCGCGCCTTGGCCCGCACGAAGGCGCCCGGGACGCGGAGCAAGACCTCCTCCTCCGCGGTCACCTTCAGCGAGCGGACGGAGTGCTCGACCCGCCCCTCCGGGTCGACGGTCAGGGCGCGCCGCGTGGCCACGACGCCCACGATGGTCGGCTCCCCGGCGGCGTCCACCAGCACGCGTGCGCCCGCCGCGTGCGCCTCGTCCAGGAGCGCCGGGTCGACGCTCTCGTCCACCGCGAGGTCGCGCTGCACCGCGCCGAGATCCACGCGCCAGCGCCCGCCTTCGGCCGGCTCGAGCAGCTTCCCCAGCAGCACCGGGGCCTGGGTGTAGACGAGCCGCGGCGCCGCCTCGGGGGCCTCTCGCTCGTCTTCGATGCTCAGCTTCGCGTGCATGTCCTCACCTTTCCGTCGACGTCGAGCTCATCCGGGAGCGATGGCCGGAGGCTCCGCCTCGATCGTGCTGCCCTCGACCGTCACCTGGATGTCGCCCTTGAAGGAGATCCCGCTCTTGTCGATGATCACCTCGCCGCCGCCACACTTGAGCGTGATGGTCTCCGAGGCGTCCAGCGAGACGCTCGCCGCGGTGACCGCGCAGATCCCGGAGGCCGTCGCCGCGTAGCCCTTGCCGAGCGTCCACTTGGACGACGCCGTGTTGAGCGCGATCGCGCCCGTGGCCTCGACCCCGAAGCCCTCCGCCGCGTTGACGAAGTAGACGCCGACCGTCTCGGTCTTGCTCGCGCAGCTCTCCGAGTGGCCGCCCTTGACGAGCTCGGCCCGCGCGGCGCCCACGGTCTCGGTGCTGGAGCCGCCGACGTTGAAGCTGACGCCGTACGCGGAGTTGATGGCGCCGAGCGCGCCGATGGTCTCGGTCATGTCCGCGCCCACCACGGTGCCCCAGACCCCCGAGCCGCCTCCGCCGCCGCCGCCTCCGCCTCCTCCGTCCCCGCCGCCGTCACCGCCGCCTCCGAGCCCGGCCGCGGCGAGCGCGTCGTTCGCGACCGCGGACGCCATGCCGCCGGCCATGCCCGCGAGATCCGGCGGGGTGGTGGCCTCGCTGATGGATCCGAGCGTGTCGCCATAGAGCGCGACCGCGGGGTTGTCGGCGCCGAGGATGGCGGACGCGGGGCCGGCGAGGCTCGACGCCTCTCCGAGCGCGCCGCTGACCGCGTCGAGCGCGGGCTGGATCGGCGCGAGCAGGGCGCCCTGAACGCGGTCGGCCGCCTGCGCGGCGGCTCCCTCCGCGGCGGCGATGGCCTCGCTCGCGATGATCTTCAGCACGGCCGCGAGCGGGTTGCCGATCATCATGTTCTCGAGCCCGCCGACGCTGATCGTCGTGGAGGCCGCGACCGACTCGGCGGCGTTGCCGCTCACCCGCACGGTCCGGTTGCCGCCGACGTCGAGGGAGTGATCGCCGCCCACGGCGCCGTCGTGGTTCGCCTCGAGGGAGATGGTGTGGTCGGCGCCGACCGAGAACGTGCGGTTCGCGCCGACCTGGTGCGCCATCACGTTCGCGGTCTGCATGTTCTTGCTGTCGACCGCGTTGATGGTGAGGTCCTTGCCCGCGTTGACGCCCACCTTCTGCGAGCCCGCCGCGTCGTCGAACATCACCTCGTTGATGGCGCCTGCCCCCGGGGACGAGACGCTGCGGTGCCCCGTGACCGTCTTCTGCGCGGGCAGCGAGTAGGCCGGCGTGTGCAGCGGGTTGAAGAGGTGGCCGAGCACCACCGGGCGATCGGGGTCTCCCTCGTAGAACTGGACGAGCACCTCCCAGCCGATGCGCGGGATCATGACCGAGCCGGTCGTGTGCTCCTGCGTCGGGCGAATCCAGCACGTGGTCTTCTCGTCGAGCTGGCCGTCGAGATCCCAGTGGAACTGCACCTTGACCCGGCCGTGCTCGTCGCAGTGGATCTCCTCGCCCGCGGGGCCGGTCACGCGCGCCGTCTGCACCCCGAAGATCTGCGGGCGCGGCGTGCGCCGCTCCGGGCGGACGAGCTGGTCGCGGGGCACGCACTCGAAGGAGACGCGGTGTCGCTCGGCGGCGGGGACGGAGAGCGGGCCGGCGTCGTTGGCCGACGGGTGCAGGACGAACGCGACGTCCACGCTCGTCACCACGTGCTCGCCCGCGGCGCTCGGGTGGTCGAGCAGCTCGAAGCGGCGCCCCGGGGCGAGGGCGAGGAAGTCCGTCTGCCCGCGCGCGGTCCGCCTCCGCTGGGCGCGCTCCTCCAGCCGCACCGCCGCTCGTCGCTGCGCCTCGGCGCCGACCGCGTGGCCGCCCGGGTACTCGTAGTGCTCGCGCGCGTGCGGCTCGTCGTTCTCGGCCTCTGCGCTCAGGTCCAGCGACGGATGCAGGCCGTCGTAGTCGTCGAGCGCGACCTTGCCCTCCACGAGCTTGCGGCTGCGCTGCCAGCCGAACACCCGGCTGTCGCCGAGGGTGTCGTGGGCCCGATCGCCGAAGGTGAAGCGCAGCGTGCCGCCCGCGATCGGCTCCACCCGGTCCGACGCGTCGAAGAAGACCATCACCGCCGAGGCCGCGTCGTGCTCGAACGTGTAGGCGATCCCCTCGTCCTCGAGCAGCCGGCTGACGAAGTCCCACTCGGACTCGTCGTACTGCACGCAGTAGGTCCGGGTCTCGTAGCTCCCCTGGATGTCCCAGCGGAAGAGGTCCTCTCCGAGCCCCGCGGCCGTGAACACCTGCCTGACGATGTCGGGCACGGTCAGCTCCTGGAAGATCCGGAAGCCGCGCCGACGGACCAAGCGGCGCTGCGTGGGGCGGAGCTCGAGCCGCGCCCGCAGGACCTCCGGGGTCGGCGTGCCGATGAGCGCGACCTGCTCGATCGACCCGTGCACGTGCCGCTCGTTGCCCTGCTCGTCCGCGATCACGACGTAGGCGGCCGCGCCGATCGCGGCGTCGAGATCGAGGTCGTCCGTCTCGATGTCGACCTGATAGGCGTAGGGCTGGCTGATGCCCTCGACCCCGCGGACCGCGAGGACCTGCGGCGTCGCCGAGCAGGCCGCCGTGCTGAGGAACGCGCGGATGTAGGTGGAGTCTGCCATCAGCCGCTCTTGTGCATGATCTGGTTGAGGGCCTTCGCGTTCTTCAGGGTGACCTTCGGCGCCTTCACCTTGACCATGCCCGCGCTGTTGATCTCGATGCTGCCGCCGCCGCCGCGGAAGACGAGCTTGCTCTTGCCCTCGAAGACGATGTTCTTCGCCTTCACCTTCAGCGCGCCGCCCGCCGTGAGCGCCACGGCGCCCTTCGCGTCGTCGGTGCGGCCGCCGCCCGCCTTCACGGTCTCCACCGCCGCGTTCATCGTGTAGGCCGCGTCACACGAGACGGCGACGTTCTTGGCCTTGATGAACTTCAGCGCGCCGATCGACTCGCTGTAGCTCCCGGTGATGGAGAGGCCCCGCGCGCCGCCGGCCAACTCCGCCCACGCCGCGCCCACGTCGATCGACGCGTCGCCGACCACGGTGCGCGCGTAGCCCGCGATGCCGGTCAGACACTGCAGCGAGCCGACCGTGCGGCTCAGTGACGCGCCCGCGTCCTCGGAGTGATCGCCGCCGACCTGCACCATGCGGTTGCCACCGATGGAGACGCCCAGATCGGCGCCGGTTCCGTCTCCGTACTCGCCGCCGACGTCGACCGTCTGGTTCGCGCCGACGCTCAGCGAGCGGTTGCCGGTCACGCTCGTGGACTGGTCGGCCTTGACGCTGAGGGTCTCGTTGCTGCCGACGTCGCGCGTCTGGTTCGCGCCCACCTCCCACTGCGTGTCGTTGTCGACGGAGACGGTCAGATCCTTGGACGCGTTGAGGAAGATCTCCTCCGAGCCCGCCGCGTCCTCGAAGCGGAGCTCGTTCGAACCGGGCCCGCCTTCGGTCGTGGCGGTCTGCATGCTGCTGCGGGTGTTGCCCCCCGGCAGCGCGTAGGGCGGCGGGTGCTCGGCCTCGTAGAGGTGGCCGGTGACCGAGGGGCGATCGACGTCGCCCAGCTCGAAGCCGACGATCATCTCGAAGTCCACGCGGGGGTGGATCATCGAGCCGCCGAGCGCCTTCTGGTTCACGCGGAGCCACGTGCTGCTGCCGTCGTCCGTGACGCCCGACCGATCCCACGGGAAGCGGACCCTCACGCGGCCGTAGTCGTCGGTGTGGATCTCCTCGCCGCCGGGCACCGTCACCCACGCGTGCTGCACGCCGGGCACCAGCGGGGCGGCGGCCGCCACGAGGGGACGGAAGGGCACGTCGAGCGGGATCAGCTCCATGCGGTTCTCGTAGCGCGTCGCGGTTCCCATCCTGGAGCCGTCGGCGCCGGCGTCCGCGGGGACCAGCCGGTGCTCCACCGCGATGGGGAGGAAGTCGCCGTCGAGATCCGCGCGCGGCGCCCCGACGGCCGAGAAGAACCGCCCCGCCATCACGCGCGGCACGTTGCTCTCTACCTCGTGAGTGCAGGTCCGGACGCGCAGGCGCTCGAGCGCGCGGTCCGCCAGCCGCTGCCCCCGGCCCGTGTCCGTGTAACCCGCGGGGTGGAGATAGACCTCGCGCCCCGTCGCTTCGTCGGCCTCGGCGGTGACGCGCAGATCGGTGGCCGGCGCCGCCAGGTCGTAGTCGTTGAGCATCACCTGATCGGAGGCCACCCGGCGCACGAGCGCCTGACGCAGCAGCCCCTCGCGCGACGCGGCCTCGAGCGAGACGTGCTCGAGGATCGACGTCCCCTCGATGGCGGAGAACGCGGTGTCGTCGTCGAAGAAGACGACGCGCTCCGCGGTGGCGTCCTGCTCGACGAGGAACGAGATGCCCTCCTCGTGCAGGAGACGCGTCAGGAAGTCGTAGTCGCTCTCCCCGTACTGGACGACGTTCGCGTGCGCCTCGTAGTCGGCGTTGATGGACCACTCGCAGATGGCGTCGACGCCAGCGCGCGCCAGCACGTCCCGCGCGATGTCGGGCACGCTCATCTCCTGGAAGATGCGGTGGTCGCGCCCCAGCTCGAGGAGCGTGAGCTTCGAGCCGAACGTGAGCTCCACCTCGAACGCGTCCTCGTCCAGCGCCGTCTCGTCGACCTCGAGCACGACGCCGTGGAAGGCGCGCCCCTCCTGGCTCTCGACGAAGAGCTCGAGCGAGACGTCCTTCCCCACCAGGGCGTCGAGGTCGACCGGCTCCTGGGTCTGGGCGCGCACCCGCGCGCGGGTCGGGCGGAAGAGGCGCTCGTGGATCTCGGCGAAGGTCACCTCCCACCGCTCCGAGGCGGCGCCGTCGATCGTCAGGCTGTGTCGGCTGGCGGTCATCAGAGCTTGTAGTCCGTGGTGCCCTTGATCATGAGCGTCGGTCCGCCCTTGCCGCCGAACTTCTTGGCGTCGACGGTGATGGAGCCGCCGAGGGTGATCTTGCCCCCGCCCCCCTTCAGCGTGGCGCTGCCCGCGGTGACCCGGACCTGCGAGCCCGAGAACATCGCGTCGTCGCCGCAGGTGATCGAGATCACGCCGCCGGCCGTGACCGCGATGGCGCCCTTGGCGCCGTAGGTCACGTCGGTCCCGGTCTTCACCGTGACCGCGCCGCTGGTCAGGGACTTCACGCCGCCGATCTGCTCGGCGTGCTCGCCCGGCGTGATGATGGCCTTGGCGGCGGCGACGGTCTCGGTCTTGTTGCCGCCCACCGTCTCCGCGATGGCGGTGGCGCTCGCGATGGTCTGCACCGCGCCGACCGTGCGCGTCAACGAGCCGTTGATGGTCTCGGTGATCTCGTTGGCGAGCACGTTCATCAGCCCGCCGATGGTCTCGCTCCGGTCGGCCCCGGTGGAGAAGCCGAAGTTGCCCGTGATCCCCCAGTCGTCGTTGCCGCCGACGCTGACCGTCTTGGAGCCCGCCGTCTCGGTGGCCGCGTTGGCGCTGACGCTGATGGCCTGGTTCGCGCCGACCGTCCCGCTCTCGTCTCCGCCCACCGCCGAGGTCATCACGCCCCCGACCGACTCGCTCGCGTCGACCCCCACCGTCTCGTTCTCGTCGTTGGCGACGATCACGCCCAGATCCTTCGAGGCGTGGAGGAACCAGTCCATGCCGCCGTTGCCGTCCTGCAGCCGGATCTCGTTCGTCGAGCCGCCGCCGGGCGAGGTCGAGGACTGCAAGGACATCTGCGTCTTCTCGGCCGGGAGCCCATATGGGGGCAGGGTCTCTTGATTGTAGATCTTGTGCAGGGCCACCGGCCGGTCGGGGTCGCCGTCCTCGAACGCGACGTGCAGCTCCCAGCCGAGGCGCGGGAGGATCATCGCGCCCTGCGTGTTCATCTGCGCGAAGCGGATCCAGCAGCTCGAGGTGTCGTCCAGCGGGTTCTCGCGGTCCCAGTAGAAGTGGACCTTGACCCGGCCGTGCGCGTCGACGTGGATCTCCTCCCCCGCGGGCCCCGTCACCACCGCGCTCTCCAGCCCGCGCACGAGCGGCTTGGGCGTGACGCGCGGGGGCCGGAACGGGACGTCGGAGGGGAGGGCCGTGAACTGGCTCTCGTACTCGCCGACGGCCGAGGCGCCGGCCTCGCTCCGCTCGGGCACGCGCAGCGCGTGGGTGATGTCCCGCAGGAGGTACTCGCGCGCCAGGGTGGCGGGCTCGACGAAGGTGAGCTCGAACTTGGTGCCGGGGGCGAGCCGCAGGCAGCTCGCGTGGCCGGTCAGCTCGACGCGTCGGCTCCACGCCTCCTCGAGCCGGACGTTCGCCAGGCGACCGCCGTCCGCCGCGTCCCCGTAGCCGCCCGGGTACTCGTAGAGGCGCTGCTGACCTTCCTCGCCGTTCTGCGCCTCGACCGGCGCGTCCGGCGTCTCGAAGTTCCAGTCGCGCGAGAGGTACTGATCGTGCGCCGGCTGCGCGCGCAGGAGCGGGTGCCAGACGGCGTCGGTCTCCTGCTCCTCGTGGCTCTGGACCGGGAGGAACGGGTCCCCGTCGATCGGGCGATGCACGCTCGGGCCGTCGCCCAGGCAGAGCACGTGGTCGACCTCGGAGTGCTCGAACCAGTAGAAGATCCCCTCGTCCTCGAGGAGGCGGAGCACGAAGGCCAGCTCGCTCTCCTTCCACTGGGTCGTGTATGGGCGCACGGGGTATTCGCCCTGCGTGTCCCAGCGGAAGGCGTCGCTCGGGATGCCCGCGTCGGCGAAGACCTGCGTGATGATGTCGACGACGTTCAGGTCCTGGAAGATGCGGCTCCGGACGCGGTAGGCGAGGCCGTGCACGGTGGGGCGCAGCCGGAACGCGTAGCGATGCCAGCCCTCGTCCGCGTCCAGGTGCCGGGCCTCTTCGATCACGCCGTGCCACGAGCGCGACTCCGTCGACGTGGCGCCTTCGGGAGACAGCGTGACCGCCATCGTCGACCACAGCATCGCGTGCAGATCGATCTCTGCGTCGGGGCTGAGCAGCTCGACGTGTACGTCGAACGCGCGTGACAGCCCCTCGTCGACTCTGAGCCCCACGACCGTGGACTCGACCGCGACGTCTTGGTGATCGACGCGTGCCCGAACGCGCACTCGGTTCTCCCCTCCCGATGCCCCTGCCGTCCCCGAGATACCATGGCGATGGCGGCTGAGCCATCGTCGACGGGCCGTTTCCGCTGGGAGCGCTCGCCACTCAGTCGGGCTGGAAGATGCGCTCCTGCGAGCCGTCGTCGTCGTAGAACACCGCCGCCCGGTCGAACGTGATCGCGCCGAACGTGTTGACCGCGATCGCGAACACCAGCAGCAGGTGGAAGCCCACCCCGAAGCGGCGGCCGCTCAGCGCCAGCAGCACGATCAGCCCGGGCATGTAGTCCAGGCTGAAGCGGTAGCCGAACTGCACCCAGCCGCTGTTCTGGTAGCAGAGGTCGAGGATGGCCACGAGCGCGGTCCCGATGAAGAGGCCCACCATCAGCGGGCTCACCTTCTTCGGCCAGAGCGCGGGCACCAGGTTGGGGGAGGTGATCCAGAGCGCGAGCCCGTGACGGCTGATCATCACGTAGGGCGGCAGCGCGCTGAGCCACGGGAACGCGGCCAGCATCACCGCGAGGTTCTTCGCGAAGTAGTGGAAGTTGAACAGCCCCCACTTCTCGATGCGCGGCCGCCAGCGGATCATCAAGAACTCGTGGCCGAACTCGAAGGGGCTGCCGAAGCGCGCGGCGTTCATCCACATCGCGACGCCGCCGATGGCGAGGATGGGGGCGGCGAAGAGCAGGCACGGCTTGATGACGCGGCGCCAGTCGGTCTCGAGGAGCCAGACCCAGGCGCGCCGCCAGATCGAGGCGCCGTCGTGCAGGGTGCGCGGCTCGGGGCGGCGGAAGTGACGCATCGCCTCGAGCAAGAAGAAGAGGGCCCAGGGCGCGGTGCTCGGCCGCGTCATGAAGCAGAGCCCGAGCATCAGCCCGGCCAGGATCGGGTTCTTCAGCCCGATGCTCCAGTACAAGAACAGGACGAGGAGCAGCGACGCGACGACGTGCGCGCTGAACCACACCGAGCCCTGCACGCTCGTGAAGAAGTAGACGCTCCCGAACGCGAAGACCGTGACGAGCGAGAGATCCTCACGCGGGCTGCGGGGGCTCAGCTCCTCTTCGCGCAGCCGCCGCAGCAGCACGTAGAGGAAGGCGGGCGCGAGGCCGGCGAGGAGCGCCCAGATGAGCGGGTCCGAGAAGTCGGTGCCGAAGATGGCCACCACAGGGGCGAGCACGGCGGCGGGGAAGGGCGGGAAGCTGACGTACCAGCGGTAGCGCGGCTCGGCCCGGTGCTGCGCGATGGGTGGGCAGACCTCGCCCGTCTCGCTGTCGACGCAGGCCCAGTCGTTGAAGCCGGGCGGGCGGCCGCCGAGGACCGACAGCTCGCCGTTCAGCCAGCTCTCGGCCAGGTGCGCGAAGTGGTTGTTGGGCGAAGGCCCCTCGGTGCGCGGCCCGGTGACCAGCACGTAGACCGCCGCGGTGACGGCGAAGACGATCAGCGGGACCAGCCATCGACGCGCGCGCGGCGGCGCCTTCACTTCGGGGTCCTCGGACACGGCGCGCGAGGATAGCCCATGCGGACCCCGGCGCACCCGAAAGCGGCCCTGTGCACGCAGGCCGTGCGCGGTCTAGTCTCTCGATGCTTTTCGAGGGGTGGGTGCGCCCCGGGAGGACTTGGGATGGGTAGAGAGATGCGATGGGTGCTGCTGCTCGCGGCGGCGATGATGGCCTTCGGCTGCGACGACGGCGCTCCGACCGACGCGGGCGTGGACGCGAGCGTCGTGGACGGCGGCGGGGACGACGCGGGGCCGGACGGCGGCCCGATGACGGGTGAAGAGATCGCGCTTCCGGGGCTCGACGGCCCGGTGGAGGTCGTGATCGACGACCGCGGGATGCCGCACATCTACGCGAGCACCGTGCACGACCTCATGGTGGTCGAGGGCTACCTGATGAGCCGCGATCGCTTCGCGCAGATGGAGCTCATCCGCCGCAACGTGCTCGGCACGCTGTCCGAGGTCCTCTACAACGCCGACCCGAGCGTGCTCGGCGACGACCGTGACAGCCGCTTCCTCGGCTTCATGCGTCAGGGCCGGGCCATCTACGAGAGCCTCCCCGCCGACGACGAGACGCGGCTCGCGGCCGAGGCCTTCGTCGAGGGCGTCAACCACTACATCGACCAGGTCCTCGACACCGACGAGTACCTCCCGCCGATGGGGCTCGAGCTGATCAACATCGTGCGCGCCAGCCCCAACTTCGGGCACTGGGATCCGGCCGACGTCTTCGCCATCGCGCGCTTCCAGTCCTTCAACCTCAGCTACGACGCCGGGGCGGACATCTCGCGCACCGCGGCCCTCGCGGGCGTGCGCGCGGCGTTCGACCCGACCAGCCTCGACGAGCGGATCGCCTCGCGCGCGGGCGTCTACGCCGACTTCTGGTCGGAGCGGCAGGCGCGCGACGTCTACACGCGCCCCGACTTCAACGACGGCAGCACCTCGGCGCTGCTCCCGCCCATTCGACGGCCCCTGCCGCCGGAAGCCGCGCGGCTGCCCACGATCGCGCAGCTGAACGGGGCCGAAGCGTTCTACGCGCGCCTGGACCAGAACCCGCTCTTCCGCCGGGACCCGCACATGGGCTCGAACAGCTGGGTCGTCTCCGGCGAGCACACCGCGAGCGGTCAGCCGATCCTCAGCAACGACCCGCACCTCTCGCTGATCAGCCCCGGGGTCTGGTGGTACGTGCACCTCAACACCCAGCGCATGGGCGGGGACATCGACGCGCAGGGCGTCGCCTTCGCCGCGCTGCCCGGCGTCGTGCTCGGCTACAACCGCGACCTCGCCTGGAGCGCGACCACCACCGGCTACGACGTCACCGACGTCTACGACGAGGAGGTCACCTTCCGGAACGCCGGCACGCCGAGCGAGCCCGACTGGGTGCCGGTCTCGGTCCTCTTCGAGGGCGGCCAGGTGGACCTCGACACCATCGACGAGTCGATCACCGTCTTCGGCGGCGACGACGTCGCGGTCGTGCTCTACGACGTGCCGCACCACGGGCCGATCATCCCCGACACCATCGTGACGCCGGACGTCGTCGACCCCCCGACCGACTCGACGGCCACGGGCCGCGCGCTCTCGGTCCGATACACGGGGCACGAGGTCTCGAACGAGCTGGCGTTCTTCGTCGGCCTGCTCACCTCAGAGAGCGTGGACGAGGCCTTCGCGGCGCAGGACAACTTCGTCGTCGGCGCGCAGAACTTCAGCTTCGCGAGCCGCGCGGGAGACATCGCGTGGTCCACGCAGTCGCGCATCCCGCAGCGGCAGGCGGCGGCGTGCTCGTTCAACATCGAGTCGAACGGGACCGTCACCGGGATCTCCCCCCTCTACGTGCTGCCGGGCAACGGCGGCTTCGAGTGGGAGAGCGACCTCGCGGACCCGTTCATCCCGCACGACGTCAACCCGGCGCGCGGCTACATCGCGACCGCGAACCAGGCGAACGTGCCGGTCACGCGGGACGGCAACCCCTGCAACGACGCGCACTACATCGGCGGCGACTTCGCGGTCGGCTACCGCATGGGCCGCATCGTCGAGCGCCTCGACGAGGCGACCGCGGCGGGCGGCATCACGACGGAGGACATGATCGCGCTCCAGGCGGAGACCAGGTCCTCGCTCGGCGAGACGATGCGGGATCCGATCGTGGCCGCGATCGACCACGCGCTCGGCGACGCGACCGACGACCCGGCCCTCCTCGCGGTCGTCACCGCGGCGGGTGCGGACGGCATGACCGCGCTGACCGACGCGCGGACGCGCCTGATGGCGTGGACGCTCGAGACGCCGCACGGCGTGGGCGCGACCGACGCGGGCGAGATCGCCGACAGCGTCGCGACGACGATCTTCAACGCGACGATCACGCGGCTCAGCGGGCTGGCCTTCCAGGACGAGGCCGACCTCATCGGCCGTCGCCCGGGCTCGAGCCAGACCGCGCGCATGCTCGAGTGGGCGCTCGCGGACGCCGAGACGCAGCGCACGATGCCGCTCTACACCTACCGTGACTCCTACCTGACGGTGACGGACTGGAACGACACCGTGCTCTGGGACGACATCAGCACGGACGCCGTCATCGAGACCCGCGACGAGCGCGTGGTCTCGGCCGTGCTCGCGGCGATGGCGTGGCTCGAGACGGAGCTCGGCGCGGACGCGGACCAGTGGCGCTGGGGCCGTCTGCACGCGGTGCGCTTCAGCCAGATCGTCCCGCCGGTCGGCGACCCCGGGATCGTGTCGATCCCGCCGGTCGGCTCCGAGGAGTTCCCGATCGGCTTCCCGCGGCACGGCGACTACGGCGCCGTCGACGTGGGCAACTACTCCATGTGGGGCGGCGAGCGCTTCACCCACGGCAGCGGCGCCTCGCAGCGGCTCGTGGTGGAGATGACGCCGGACGGCCCTCGACCGTTCAACGCGCTGCCCGGCGGGCAGAGCGAGGACATCGAGAGCCCGTATCACGACGACGAGGCCGAGCTTTGGCGCCGCAACGAGCAGCCCGCGCTCTACTTCGACGACGCCGACGTCGAGGCGCACGCCGAGGCCGAGCTGAGCTTCGTCCCCGGCTGAGAGAGCCCCGGTCCGCGCCGCGCGATCACGTGCGGCGCGGGTCCAGGTCCTCCAGGTACTCCTCCCGGTCCTCCTGGGCCTCGCGCTGCGCCATCTCGTGCTCGTCGCTCGCGAGGCGGATCAGGCGCTCGAGCGCGCGGCGCTTGCGCGCGTAGAGCGCGGTGGTCGCGGTCTGCCGGTCGAAGTGCGGCTGGAGCTCGCGAAGCTCGCGCGTGATGCGGCGGGTGACCCGGAGGTCCGCGGCGGCGCGGGCCGCGTCGTGCTGGTCGACGCGGAGATCTCGGCGATCGTCGCGCAGCCCGGTCCGCCGCGCCTCGGCGCGCGCCTCGCGGGCCTCCTTCCGCGCCTCGCGCAGCTCACCGCGGTCCTCGCGCAGCTCGCGCTGGAGCCAGTCACGGAGGCGGCGGTCGGCTACGCGCTCCTGCACCCGGTCCCGCGTGGCCACGGCGCGGTTCCACTGATCGCGGATGCTGCGGAGATCGTGGAGGTCGTTCCGCTCGTCGCGCACGTCGCGCCACTCGACGTTCTGGAAGGGCATCTCGCGGCGCGCCTCTGCGAGCTGAGTCCCTCGAGGGGTGTCCTGCTGGATGGCCTGGGCGTTGACGCCGGCGGCGGGCACGGCGAGCGCGAGAGTGAGCGCGGCGCGGGTGAGGAGGTCTTTCTGTCGCATGTCGATCGACGGACAGCACAAGCGCCGTGCCAGCCGCCCTCACCGGGCGCGAGGCGCCCCGAACCCGAGGCGTCACGCCACGATCGGTGGGTCGCTCCACCCCAGGCGGCGCTCGAAGGCGCGCGTGGCGTGAGGCGTCTCGTCACGCCTCGGCGCGACCGGATGCGGCGTCAGCGACGACGGCCGCGGCTCGAGCCCTGGCTCTCGCTCTCGGCTTCGGCCAGCTCACGCTCCCGGGCCGCGATGCGCTCGCGCACGTCGCCGTAGGCGCCCTCCTGCTCGAGCATGCGGTCGATCGCCGCGAGGTGCGCGCGCCCCATCTGCGGGAACGCGACCGTCTGGTGGCTGTCGGCGAACGCGATGTAGGCCTCCCACGCGGTGCGCGCGTCGGCGATGCGTCCCTCCATGCGCTCGAGCGTGTCGGCGACGCCCTGGAGCGCGCGGGCCTGCCAGCGGGCGGCGTCGGCGGACTGCGCCAGCTCCGCCGCGCGCCGGAAACCGGCGAGGGCCTCGTCGAGGTTGCCGCTCATGCGCTGCGCGGCGGCCAGGTAGTACGCGGCCATCGGGCGGGCGCCGTCCATCTCGATCGCCTCGCGGAACGCGCCCATGGCGCCCGGGGTGTCCCCACCGGTCAGGAGCGCGATCCCCGCCTGCGTGCGCTGGGTGTAGGCGTCGGCGCCGGGGCGGGCGACGGTCTCCTCGCCGCCTGCGCTCTGTGCCGCCTCCTGCGCTTCGTCCTGCGCGAGGGCCGGGGCGGTAGTGAGCGAGAGCGCGGTGATCATCAGGCAGACGGTACGCATCGGGCCCATCCTATGCGAAAGGTCGGGGGGTGCGAAAGATGCGGGTCCTCATCGCCATCCTGCTCGGCGCGTGCGGCGCGGCGCCGCCGCCCGTCCCGCCGGCAGAGGGACCGGGTCCGAGCGCGCGCATCGAGACCTGCAGCCCGCTCCGCTTCCTCGATCGCGTCGCCGATCGTCCCGACTTCGTGCGCGCCGCCTCCGGGATCGCCGCGGTCGAGGGCGGCTGGGTGATCGCGCAGGACGACCTGGCCTGGGTGGCGGTGCGCCGCCCGGACGGCGGACTCGACGCTCTCCCGCTCCCTGCGGGCCCCGGCGGCGCGCGGATCTTCGAGGAGCGGCTCGGCAACCGCGACGACAAGCCCGACCTCGAGTCGGCGGTCACGCTGCCCGACGGGCGCGCGCTGCTCTTCGGGTCGGGCGCCAGCCCCGGTCGCGTCTCGGTGGTCATCGTCGACGCCGCGGCGCGCGCGACGCGCGTGGTCGACGCCGCCCCTCTCTACGCGGCCCTACGCGCGCGGACCGACCTGAGCGGCTCGGAGCTCAACCTGGAGGGCGCGGCCGTGGTGGGCGACGCGCTCTGGCTCTTCCAGCGCGGCAACGGCGCGCCTCGCGACGGCATCCTCCCCATCAACGCGGTCGCGGAGATCCCGCTCGACGCCCTGCTCGCGTACCTCGGCGGCGGCCCCACGCCGCCGCTTCGCCGCGTCCGCGCCTTCGACCTGGGGCGCGCGGGCGACGTCGCCTACGGCTTCACCGACGCGGCGAGCGACGGCGCGCGCGTCTGGTTCCTGGCCAGCGCGGAGGACTCGCCGGACGCGCTCCGGGACGGACCGATCCTGGGCACCCGCGTCGGCACGATCGAAGGCGAGCGAGTCCGCTGGGGGCCCGTGCGCGAGCCGGACGGGGCGCCCTCGCAGCGCAAGCTCGAGGGTCTGCTGATCGACGGAGACGCCGCGTGGGCCGTCACGGACGCCGACGACCCGGATCGTGCGTCGGAGCTGTGCCGCCTGACGCTGACGCGCGGCTGAGCTCAGCGAGGCTGGGAGGCGGCGCGCACGATCGCGCCCTCGCCCTGACCTTCGGCCTCGAGGAAGTTGTAGTAGTGGCGAAGCACGCGGCGCACGTAGCGCTGCGTCTCCTCGTAGGGCGGGATGCCCCGGTAGCGGATCACCGCGCCTTCGCCCGCGTTGTAGGCGGCGATGGTGAGCACGAGGTCGCCGTTGAAGTGGTTGGCGAGCACCCGGAGGTAGCGCGCGCCGCCGAGGATGCTCTGGCGCGGGTCGAAGACGTCCGTCACGCCCATGCGCGCCGCCGTGGCCGGCATCAGCTGCATCAGCCCGGACGCGCCCGCGTGACTGACCACCTCGGGGTTGTAGTCGCTCTCGACCTTGATCACCGCGCGCAGGAACGACTCCGGGAGCCGGTAGAGCGCGGCCGCCTCGCGGATGTGCGCGTCGAACCGCCGGTAGCGAGACGCGTCACCCCGGGTCGAGGGCCCGCGTCGCGTCGGCGTCGACGCCTGCGGCGGCTCGGTCCGGATCCGGCGCACACCCCGCGCGCGCGGCGGGGGGGTGTTGCTGTAGTGCACCACCCCGTTGCTGTCGGTGAACGTGTACAGGTCCGCGCGCGCGTGGCTCAGGGGGAGCACGGCGAGACAGAGCGACGCGGCGAGGAGGGAACGCATGTCCGAGGGTAAGGATACGAGACGGCGCGGTCGGGCGCCAAAAGACGGACCGCCAACCGACGCAGACATATTCCCGAATGGGGATCGAAGCCCTAGCATTCTCCCCGATGCGCATGCAGTCCGACTATCTGGTCCTGGGGAGCGGCATCTCCGGGCTCACCTTCGCGCTCGAGGCCGCGCGTCACGGCGACGTCGCCGTCGTCACCAAGCGCGGCATCGCGGACACCAACACCAACTGGGCGCAGGGGGGCATCGCCGCGGTGATGGACCCGGACGACTCCTTCGAGGCGCACGCCCAGGACACCCTCGAGGTCGGCTACGGGCTCAGCAAGAAGAGCATCGTCGACCTGGTCGTCGAGGGCGGGCCCGATCGGATCCGCGAGCTGATCGAGCTCGGCGCGCGTTTCGACGCCAAGACCGGGGAGACGGAGCTCGACCTGACCCGAGAGGGCGGCCACACCGCGCGCCGCGTCGTGCACGCCGGCGACATCACCGGCCGGGAGGTCCAGCGCGTCCTCGTCGAGGCCACCCTCGCGCACCCGAACATCCGGGTCTACGAGCACCACATGGCGGTGGACCTGATCGAGCTGTCGAAGTTCGGTGGGCCCCACCAGGTCGCGGGCGCGTACGTGCTCGAGGAGTCCAAGGGCGAGGTCCACACCTTCGTTTCGCGCACCACCGTGCTCGCCACGGGCGGCGCGGGCAAGGTGTACCTGTACACATCAAATCCAGATGTCGCCACGGGCGACGGCGTCGCGATGGCGTACCGGGCGGGCGCGCTGCTCGCGAACATGGAGTTCTTCCAGTTCCACCCCACCGCGCTCTTCCACCCGAAGGCGAAGAGCTTCCTCATCAGCGAGGCCCTGCGCGGCGAGGGCGGCGTCCTGCGCCTGGAGAGCGGCGAGGCGTTCATGGAGCGCCACCACCCCATGAAGGACCTCGCCCCGCGCGACGTCGTGGCGCGCACCATCGACTACGAGATGAAGCGCACGGGCGCGGAGTGCGTGTATCTCGACATGTCGGCCAAGCCCGACGCCTACCTGAACGACCGCTTCCCGAACATTCACGAGACCTGCCTCCGCTACGGCATCGACATGACGCGGGAGCCCATCCCCGTCGTGCCGGCGGCCCACTACATGTGCGGCGGCGTCGTCGTCAACGAGAACGGCGCGACCAAGGTGCCCGGGCTGTGGGCGATCGGCGAGGTCACCTGCACCGGCCTGCACGGCGCGAACCGTCTGGCCTCCAACTCGCTCCTGGAGGGGCTCGTCTACGGCAAGCGCGCGGCGCTCGCGCTGAAGGACGTGCGCCAGCAGCACCGGCTCGCCGAGCCGCCGGACTGGGACGTCGGCAGCGCCGTCCCGAGCGACGAGGCGGTCGTCGTCACCCAGAACTGGGACGAGATCCGCCGCTTCATGTGGAACTACGTCGGCATCGTGCGCAGCGATCGTCGCCTCCGCCGCGCCGCGCGCCGGGTCGCGCTCCTGAAGGACGAGATCCGCGAGTACTACTGGGAGCACCTCGTCACGCGCGACCTCCTCGAGCTGCGCAACATCGCCGACGTGGCCGAGATGATCATCGCCTGCGCGACGACCCGCCGCGAGAGCCGCGGCCTGCACTACACCATCGACCACCCCGAGGCGCGGCCCGAGTACGCCAAGGACACGCTGATCGTGCACGGCGAGCCCCCGCACCTGAGCGGGCGCTGAGAATTCGAGGCGCAGAGCGACGGGTCACGATACGCTCGTCCCCTAGAGGGAGGCTCGCACATGTCGCGCTCGTCATTCGCCAGGCTGGTTGCATGGACCGCGTGTCTGTTCTTGCTCGCGTGTGAGCCCAGCGCCGTCCCGCCGTCCGACGGCGCCGTCGACGCAGATGCTCGGACACGAGCAGACTCCGGCCCCGTCGAGCCATGCGAGAGCGATGCACAGTGCCGCGACGAGCTGTTCTGCAACGGCGCCGAGCGCTGCGCGCCCGGAGCGGCTGGTGCGGATGCGCGTGGCTGCGTCTCCGCCGATTCGCCTCGCTGCATGGAGAGCCAAACGTGCGATGAGGACATGGAGCGCTGTTTCAGCGACTGCGACGTCGAGAGCGACGCGGACTCGGACGGGGCGCGGGCGGTCGAGTGCGGAGGCGACGACTGCGACGACTCGGACCCGCTCGCGTTTCCTGGAGCTGCCGAGGTCTGCGACGTCGACGGTCGAGATGAGGATTGCGAGCCGTCGACCTTCGGCCCCGACCTCGACGGGGCTGGATGGCGATGGCTTTCTTGCGACCGACGCTGGCTGCAGCGGTGGACCGCGAGGTGGCTTCCCGCGCACGGACTGCCACGACGGTCAGATCGCGATCAACCCGGACGCCGACGAGCGATGTGACTCGGTCGACCACGACTGTGACGGATCCGTTGACGAAGCTCCGTCGAGCGCCTCTTGCCCGTCCGATTCGCGCACGACCTATGCGTGCGTGATGGAGAGCTGTTCGGTCGCGGCGTGCGGCGCGGGGTTCGGAGACTGCGACGCGAGTGACGGCAACGGGTGCGAGCAGGCGCTGGACTCGGTCGCGCACTGCGGCGCTTGCGGAGTGAGCTGCGCGTGGGAATGCGGTTCATCGCTTTGCGCCGACCCCACCGCTGTGACGTCAGGCTACGACCACTCGTGCGCCGTCACGTCCGCGGGACGCGTCAGATGTTGGGGCGCCAACGACCTCGGTCAGCTCGGACTCGGGTCCACGAGCATGGCTCCCTCGCTGCGCCCGGCGGCCACGGTGGAGCGAGTTACGATGCCCATTGGGGTGGCACCCCTCGAGGGGGTCGCTCAGGTCGGGGTCGGTACGTTCTTCAGCTGTGCCCGGCTCGGAGTCGGGGAGGTGTACTGCTGGGGCGCGGACGACCGGGCGCAGCTGGGGCAGGGTGGGAGCTCGTCGACCCCGCGGACGCTCGCGCGCAGGCTCCTCCACCGAGACGCCTCCGTGGCATTCGACGACGCCGCAGACCTGAGCGTTGGCGCTCTGCACGCGTGTTCTGCGCTGACCAGCGGTGAAGTCGTCTGCTGGGGGAGCAACGATGATCAACAGGCCGGGGGCGGTGCCAACCCGCTCGCTACGCCTCGGACGGTGCCGGGGCTCGTGGGAGTCGTCGAGGTGTCGGCCGGCAACGAGTCCACATGTGCCCTCCATGGCACCGGGCGCGTCAGCTGCTGGGGCAGCAACGACAGCGGTCAGCTCGGCCGCGGCACCACCGGGGGAGACTTCGCAGTACCCGCGGAGGTGGTCGCCCCCGTCGCTCCGGGGCCCTTGACCGGCATCACCCAGGTGGCCGTGGGCGACGATCATGCGTGCGCGCTCACCAGCGCCGCCGAGGTCGTCTGCTGGGGAGCCAACGACTTCGGCCAGCTCGGCGACGGGTCGCTCGCCGCGCGGTCCAGGCCAGTTCGCGTGCTCGAATCGGGAGCACCCCTCGGGGGAGTCGAAGAGATCAGCGTGGGGTGGTCGCACAGCTGCGCGCGCCTCTCGTCGGGGGAGGTGCGCTGCTGGGGCCGGAACCAGATTGGCCAGCTCGGAGACGGCACCTCCACCACACGCTCGGCTCCGGTCGCGGTTCGTCGCTCGGGGGCAGTGCTCACGGGGACGACGAGCCTGGGCGCGGCGAACCTCCACACCTGCGCGTTGCGAGGGAGCGAGGTCGTGTGCTGGGGCCTGAACGCGACCGGACAGCTCGGGGATGGCACGCGCAGCACCCGCCTGGAGGCGGTGCCCGTGCTGCCGCCGCTTTGAGGCGACGAAGGGCTACTCGGGGAAGGCGCTCCGGAGGTTGCTCGAGACCCCGGAGGCGCCGGAGCTCCCGCACGACGTGCCTCCCGAGCCTCCTGCGCCAGGCGCGTAGCTGACGGGGGTCGACTCTCGGATGCGGGCCGAGGATCCGTTGCCCCAGACGGCGACGGAGGGGCCGCCGCCGCCGCCGCCGCCGCAACCGCCCTGACCGCCGGGACCACCGATCCCGCCGGGGCCGCCGTTGCCCTCGGTGCTGGAGCTGCTCGTGGCGCCGTTGCCGCCTCCGCCTCCCGTGCCGCCCCCGCCTCCGGCCGCGCCTCGTCCTCCATTGCCTCCACCCGCGGTCTGGATGCGGAGCTGGTGGCCGATGACGGTCGAGCTGAGGAGGACCAGGCCGATCGAGGCGCCGCCGCCCGTGCCGGCGCCGCCGCCTGCTCCGCCCTGGCCGCCGCCGCCGCCGCCGCCGCCGCCGCGACCGGTGCCGCAGTAGGTGCAGCTGCCGAAGACCGTGCAGTCCTCGCCCCCGCCTGCGCCGCCGCCGCCGCCGCCGCCGCCCACGCCGCCGCGGTCGCCCGGCGCGCCGTGGGACGGACTCCAGACGCCGCCCGCGAGCGAGCCGACTCCGTCGCCGGGGCTACCGTTCCCGCCCAGCGTGCCCGTACATCCCGTGCCGCCTCCGCCTCCCGGTCCCGGGTCGCCGTCGGCGCAGCCCAGCCCCCCGGTGCCGCTGCCGGAACCGGCTGTTCCCCCGACGCCGCAGCTTCCTCCGCTCCCCACGAAGCCGGCTTGTCCTGAATCGCGCCGCCGTCCCGTTCGACCGTCGCCTCCGAGCCCGGAGGCGCCGCCGCCGCCTGGGTTTCCACCCGCACCGCCCGAGGATCCGCTCGCGTTCGATCCGCGCATGCCATCGGCGCCTCGTCCGCCCGCGGTTCCACTGGTTCCGTCACCGCCGCGGCCGGCCGTGATGGTGAGGAATCGGAGCGACAGCCGATCGAGGGAGTCATCGACCACGACGGCATACGTCGCCTCGGACGGCCCCGTCCGGTCGGTGGTGTTGATGTTGATCCGGTCGATGACGGTGGGGGAACGCAGCCCCGCGGCGCGCATCGCCGTCGCGCTCGAGGCGGTGATGGAGGCCCTGGTGTCGGCGCGGGTCAGGAAGTCGTCGGTGTAGCCCCCATGGATTCCGATCCCGTTGGGCACCGTCAGCGTCGAGCTCGTCGCGTAGCTCCCGTTCGCGACGAGGATCTGGTTACGCGACGTCGCGAGGTAGTGGACTTCGAACGCCCGCTGGAAGCTCGCGACCGGGGTCCCGGGGGTGAGGCCATCATTCGTGTCGGCGCCGCGCGTGCTCACGAACACCGCGCGTGTCCGGTCGCCATCGATCCCGTCGCAGTTCGCGTCCGTGAACGCGTCGTCGGGCGTGTCGAGCCCCGGCGTCGGGGTGCACATGTACTCGCAGCCGTCGGCGGGATCACCGTTCCGGTCGGTCCAGCCCCCCTCGCAGACCAGCGCGCAGGTGCCCATGTCGCAGGTCGCGAGCTGATGGGACCCCGCCGCGCCGTCCGGGCAGGGGACGCAGTCGTTGGCGCCCGTTCCACAATGGAGCGGGTTGGTGAGGAAGTCCGGGTAGGGCGTGTTCCCGCACGCGCCGCTCGACTCGACGCACTCGTCGATCGTGCAGCTGTTGTCGTCGACGCAGTCGCGGCCCCCCGCGGGGCTCGCGCACAAGCCTTCCACGCAGACCTCTTCGCCGTTGCAATAGACCCCGTCGCCTCCGCAGTCCGCGTCGAACTCGCATGGAGCGGCGGCGGCGCAGCCGTGGCCGACGTAGCAGACCGTGTCCTCGGGACAGGCGCTGTTGGAGGGTGTGTTCTGGCACTCGTCCGTCGTGGCGATGCACTCGTCGCGCGTACAGCCGATCCCGTCGTTGCAGCTCGGGACGTCTGCGGCGATGCAGCGGCCCCCGGAGCATTCGAGGACGCCATTGCAGAAAATGCCGTCGTCCGGGCAATCCTCGTCCGACGTGCATTCGGACGCGCCGCCGTCCTGCTGCGCGTCCAACCGCAGCCCGCCATCGCGCGGGCCGCCGTCGTCACCGGAGGCGCAGCCTGCGGCGGTCAGGAACGTGGCGAGGCAAAGACACCACTGGGGGTGGGACATCGAGGACGGCTCCGGGGTGAAGGATTGGCTGGAGTATTCCAGCGCCGGGGCCCCGCGAGAAGGGCCACGGCGAGGTTTGACAGTGCCGGGGGCGCCGTCTACAAAGCGCCCTCCCGCAGGCGCGCGCGCGTGAGGCGGGGGCGATTAGCAAGGGGTAGAGATAGATGGCTGGGAAGTTGTTCACGTCGGAGTCGGTCACCGAGGGCCACCCGGACAAGATCTGCGACAACGTCTCTGACGCGGTCCTCGACGCGGTCCTCGAGCAGGACCCGAACGGGCGCGTGGCGTGCGAGACGATGGTGAAGACCGGCTACGCGATCATCGCGGGCGAGATCACCACCACCGCGCAGCTCGACTACCCGAAGATCGTTCGCAAGGCGATCGCCGACATCGGCTACACGAGCAGCGACATGGGCTTCGACGCCCACAGCTGCGCCGTGCTCAGCGCGGTCGAGCAGCAGTCGCCCGACATCGCCCTCGGCGTCGACGCCGAGACCAGCAAGAGCAAGGACCAGGGCGCCGGCGACCAGGGGCTCATGTTCGGCTTCGCGTGCGACGAGACGCGCGAGCTGATGCCGATGCCCATCCAGCTGTCGCACAAGCTCACCAAGAAGCTCGCGCAGGTTCGGAAGAACAAGAAGCTCCCGTGGCTGCGGCCGGACGGCAAGAGCCAGGTCACCTGCGAGTACGACGAGGACGGCAAGGTCACCCGGATCGACGCCATCGTGCTGAGCACGCAGCACGACCCCTCCATCAAGCACCGAGCGCTCAAGGAGGCGATCATCGAAGAGGTCGTCCGCCCGATGGTGCCGGCGAAGCTCATCGACAAGAAGACCAAGTTCCACATCAACCCGACCGGGCGCTTCGTGCTCGGCGGTCCGTACGCGGACGCGGGGCTGACCGGTCGCAAGATCATCGTGGACACCTACGGCGGCATGGGTCGTCACGGCGGCGGCGCGTTCAGCGGCAAGGACCCGTCGAAGGTCGACCGCAGCGCGGCGTACTTCACCCGCTACGTCGCCAAGAACATCGTCGCGGCGAAGCTCGCGAGGCGCTGTGAGGTCCAGGTCGCGTACGCGATCGGCGTCGCGAAGCCCATGGGCGTGTACGTGACGACCTTCGGCACGGGCGTGGCCGACGACGACAAGATCGCGAAGGCGGTCGGCAAGCTCTTCGATTTCCGGCCCCGCGCGATCGTCGAGACGCTCGACCTGCTTCGCCCGATCTACCGCCCCACCGCGGCGTACGGGCACTTCGGTCGCAGCGAGAAGACCTTCACCTGGGAGAACGCGGATCGCGCGGCCGAGCTCGCCGAGGCGGTCCTGGGCTCGAAGGCGAAGACCCGCAACGGCGCCACCAACGGCTCGCCGCGCCCCAAGAAGAAGGCGGCCAAGAAGGCCGCGTCGAAGTCGAAGAGCGCGAGCGCTTCTCGCTGAGCGGGCGCTGGTTCGCAGGGTGAGGCTCCGCGGCAGGACCGTGGGGCCTCGTCTCGTTAAGGCCGCTGACAGCCGGCGGGTGTGCTCGGTCGAGGGTAGGATCGCGCCCATGCGGCGGTGGATCTGCGTGTGCGCGCTCCTCGGGGCGTGCGGTGGCGGGGGCGGAGAGGGCGACGCGGCGCTGGACGCGCCCGCGGTCGTGGACGCGGCGGGACCGCGGGACTGGCCAGCGGCGGAGGTGCCTGCGGTCACCGAGCCCGAGCCGGGGATCCGGCGTGAGGTGCTGACCCTGGAGGGGCACCCTGCGCCGCCGAATCCCAGCACCGGGGACGCGACCCCCGACGCGCTCGACCGCGTCCAGGTCGTTCGCTACTCGGGGATGGACGAGCCCGACGTGCGCGCCGTCGTCGTGGCGATGCCGGGCATCTTCGGGGGGGCAGGGAGCTTCGACCCGTTGGCGCGCAACATGGTGAGGCGCTCGCTCGCGGACGCGCCGATCGAGGTCTGGGTCATCGACCGCCGGAGCAACCTCCTGGAGGACCTGCGGGGGCTCGACGCGGCGGAGGCCTCGGGAGACGCGGACATCGCGCGGGGCTACTACTTCGGGGGGGAGACCGTCGGAGGGGAGCGGTTCGAGGGCTTCCGCTCGCAAGAAGACGTGCCTTATATGAGCGAGTGGGGGCTCGAGACACACCTCGAGGACCTTCGCCGCGTCATCGAGCGCGTGCCCGCGGAGCGGGTGTTCTTGATGGGGCACTCGCTCGGCGCGTCGATGACCGAGGCCTTCGCGGCGTGGCGCTTCGGATCGGTGAGGGGGGCCGAGCTGGTCGCGGGGCTGATCCTCGTCGACGGTGCCGCGGGGACTTCGCCGCTGACCGAGACGGAGTATCGGGAGGGCACCAGCGGCGGCTTCATGGCGGTGCCCGGCGTCGACGCCATCCGCTCCTCGACGCGGTACCTGGCGCTGCCGCTCCTCGGCGTCGAGGTGTACCCGCGCGCGGAGATCGCGGCGATGGATGCGCTCTGGGCTCCCGACGAAGTTCGCGTCGACCGGGGTCGCGCCATGGTGCTCTCGACCCTCATGAGCATCCCGGTCGGGCGCCTCCCGCCCATGACCAACGCGGGGGCCTTCGGCTTCGCGTTCGACGACCAATCGAACGGCCTGAGCTTCGCCGCCGTCGGCATGGGGCGTCCCACGGGGGGACCGGTCGAGCCCTACGAGAGCCTGTTCGGGAGCACGCTCGAGCGACCGAGTGACTCGGACGCGACCTACGATTGGATCGACGCTCGGGACGTCGATCCCCCCGAGTTGACTCCGCTGGCGAACCTGGCGCACAGCTGGATCGACGGGCGGACGAACTTCGCGGAGTGGTACTTCCCGGTACGATTGACGCTGGATCTGGCGGCCGTCGGGGGCCTCGCGGTGGACCCGGACGGATGGCAGGCCGAAGCGGGATTGCGCGCCTTCGACGGCGCGCTCGTGGATGCCCCGATCCTGGCCGTCGCGGCGGCGCTGGCTCCGGCTGAGCGCTACGAAGCGGTCCGCGCCCGCGCCGCGCCGGTGGGTGACGGGCGACCGAACGCGGGGGCGACCCGGGACGAAGCGTCGGGGTTCTCGGTGGTGGACGCGAGCGCGCAGACACACATCGACCCGCTCAGCGCGGCGGACGTGCCGGAGAACCCGGTCCCGGGCGCGGTTCTGGAGTTCGTGTATGGGAACGCGGCGGGTGGGCGCGTGCCGCTGGTGCCGTAGTAGAAACCGAGGTCGCTGGTGCCGTAGTAGAAACCGAGGTCGTAGTGTGTGCGACCGAGGTCGTCTCGCCGCCGTCTTGCAGCTGGTGCCGTAGTAGAAACCGAGGTCGTAGTGTGTGCGACCGAGGTCGTCTCGCCGCCGTCTTGCAGCCGAGCACCAGATCACGGTCCCAGGGTGTCTCTGCCCGGCCCAGATGGGTCCTCCGAGACCCAACTGACACCGAGTTCACTCCCGCTGACGCCAAGAAAGCGTGGCACTCCTCCCTCGAGCCGCCATCAGACGGCCTCCGGACGCACCGGTGCGAGCCCACCCTTGGAGGAGAGCCTGAACCGTCCCACGCTGTCGTGAATCTACGTCTCTGGAGGCAAGTCGCTCTCGCAGGGCGCGCGGTGGAAGACGCGCATCCACCAGGTGCCCGCCGGCCACACGACGTTCCGGTCCCCGGAGGTCCAGCGCTCTCGGCAGTCGTCGTAGCAGGCGTACCATCCACGGATCTCCCGCAGCTTCGCGCGCGCCAGCGCGACCTGGCCGCGACCCACCTTGAAGAGCGGGTTGATGCGGCCCCGCTCCTCGACTCTCGTGGAGCGTACCTCGTGGGAGATCCTCACCGCGCGCTTGGCGCCGAGGTAGCCCTTGCCTTCCGCGGCACGCTCCCTGTGAATCTCGCTGAGGAGCCCCTCGAGCTCCACCTTCACCTCACGCCGCACGGCTTCCTCGCTGCCGTAGTGGTCCACAACCCACTGCGGCAGGGTAAGCGTGATTTCGACCTTGGCCGGCCACCGCGCGGAGCGAAAGTATGGGAGATTGGGTCTTCTCGCGATGATTCTGCGCCGCCCGAGCTGCTTCGGGAGCACGATGACGCCGGGGTAGTCTTCGGGTCGTTTAACGACGCCCGCGGCGACGGGGTTTGCGATAATGTAGGCGAGGTCCTCGACGAAGGCCTCGGGCGTGCAGATCTCGAGCCCCGCCGTGCTGCTCTTGTTGAAGACCTCCTCGTCCCAGTCCCGCAGGCCTTTGGTGGCCGCCGCCAGGTTCCGGTGGAAGTCTGCGTAGAAGTCTGGCGCGAGGCTGTGCGGGTCGCTCATGGAGTAGTGTGGATGGGTCGCCATGCCGGTCATCGCGTGTAGCTCGATGCCGTGCTCCTCCGCCGCGAGCCCTGCGCAATACCACATGGCGTTCTGCATCTCGCCGTTGGCGTCGGGGCGCAACAGGAAGAAACGCTGAACCGTCCGCCGGGAGACGGTGAGTGTCATCTGATCTTCCACGATTCGGGCGCGTGTCATGTCGACACGGCATGTCAAGATGTATGCCGGAATGTCGTGCTAATGATCTCAGCGGGTTACGGGGCCCGGGGGTGGCGGCCGCCACCCCTCCGCCGGCGGGTCCGCCACTTGACGGCACGGTTCTTCCGTAGTGGGCTGTTGCTGTGACCTTGGATAAATCGCGGAAATTGCTCGACCTCGGCTCCAGTTCACCCGGCCCCGTCGTCGTGCTCACCGGCGCCGGCATCAGCGCCGACAGCGGCGTCCCGACCTTCCGAGGCGAGGAGGGCTACTGGACGGTCGGGAGCAAGAACTACCACCCCATGGAGCTCGCCACGCAGCAGGCCTTCCGGGAGATGCCCGAGGAGGTCTGGCGCTGGTACCTCTACCGCCGCAGCGTCTGCCGCCGCGCCAAGCCGAACGCCGCCCACGAGGCGCTGGTCCGGCTCGAACACGCGCTCGGAGACCGCTTCCTCCTCATCACCCAGAACGTCGACGGGCTCCACCTTCGCGCCGGGAGCTCGATGGCGCGCACGTATCAGATCCACGGGAACATCGACTTCATGCGGTGCGAAGGACGGACCGACCTCGTCCCGATCCCGCTCGAGGTCGGCGAGGAGTGGGGCCCGGACTCACCCTTCACCGCCGACGCGCGTCGCCGCCTGAGCTGCTGCGAGGGCGACTCTCTCTCGCGCCCCCACGTGCTCTGGTTCGACGAGTACTACGACGAGGCGCTCTTCCACTTCGAGTCGTCGCTCCGCGCCGCCGCGTCCGCCGCGCTCCTGATCGTCGTCGGTACGAGCGGCTCCACCAACTTGCCCATGCAGGTCGGCGGGATCGCCGCGCGGCGCGGCATACCGATGATCGTGATCAACCGCGACCCGAGCCCCTTCAGCCGCTTCGCCGAGGAGAGCCCCGCGGGACACTTCGTGCAGGGCAGCGCTGGCGAGCACCTGCCGGCGATGGTCGAGCACCTGCTCTCGCGCTGACGCTCAGACCCAGCGGTGCTCGCGGTACCACGCGAGCGCTCGGCGGACGCCCTCTTCGATCGGCACCTCGGGGGCGTAGCCGAAGTCCTCGCGCGCCGCATCGTGCCGGCAGGTCCACGCCTCCTGCGCGCCCATCTTCGCCTTCTGCCGGTTGAACAACCGCGGCTTCTTGTCGACCTTGGTCGCCAGCTCGCCGCCGATTGCAGCGAGGTCGACGAGGAACTCGGGCAGGCTCAGCTTCATGACCTTGCGGCCGCTGGCCTCCACGATGGCCTGCTGGAAGGTGCCCCAGGTCACCGGGCGCCCGTCGCAGATGAAGTACGACTTGCGCGCCGCGGACTCGGAGCGGGCGGCCTCGACGATGGCGCGCACGAGGTCGTCCACGTACACGGCGGAGAACCAGCGATCTTCGTTGCCGAAGAAGACGTTCCGACCCTTCTCGACCTCCTTGAAGAGGTTGAAGTAGTCGACGTCGCCGGGCCCGTAGACGCCGCCGGGACGGATCACGGTCCAGGGGATCGAGGGGGTGGCGCGCAGCAGCTCCTCCGCCTCGAGCTTGCTCCGCCCGTAGTGCTCGATGGGCTTGGGCGCGTCGCCTTCGCGGTGGGGGCGCTCCGCCGCCGACGGTCCGTACGCGGCGAGCGAGGACACGAGCACGAAGCGCTTCACCTCGGGGTGCGCGGCGCGCAGCGCCTCGAGCAGGTGCCGGGTGGGCATGACGTTCGCGCGCTGGAAGTCTTCGTAGGTGACGCCCTTGGTCGCGCCGGCCACGTGAAAGACCCAGTCCGGCTTCTCGGCGCGCATGACCTCGGTCAGGCCGTCCACGTCGGCGTAGTCCGCGACGACCGAGCGGCCCTCGCTCGGCGCCGGGGAGCTGCCGCGACGGATCGCCACCACGTCGGCGCCGGCGTCGAGCAAGGCGCTCCGCAGGTTTCCACCGATGAACCCGCTCGCTCCGGTGATGAGGGCGCGGCCTTCGATCTTCTCGTTCAGTACGGTCACGGCCCGCGTTGTGGTCAATCCACCGCCGCTTGGCAAGCGGGCTCGCCGATCAGCCCTTGCGCCAGATGTCCGCCGCCCGCTCGGCCACCTGCGCCTCGAGCGACGCGAAGCGCGGCGTGGCGCGCAGGCCCTCCAGCAGAGGGCACGTCCGCATCCACCTGATGTCGATCAGGATCCCCGCCACGCACTGCTCGAGCACGGTGAGCGCCGCGTTTTCCTCGCCCGCGGCGGCGAACACCTCGATCGCGATCTGCTGGATGAGGCTCGTGAAGCGACGGTTGGCGAGCCACGCGGGGATGAGCGTCATCATCTCGAACGCCTGCTCGAGGCCCTGGCCGTCGACGGCGACGCGCGCCAGCTCTCTCATGCGTTTGCCGGGCTCGCCGCCTCCGTCGTCGAGCCTGTCCGCCACGCGCTTCACGCCGGCCGTGTCACCGCGATAGAGGGCCTGGCGCAGCTCGGAGACCAGCACGGGGAGCGTGCGCGCCTTCTGCGTGAGCTTCGCCATGTGCCGCTCGCAGGTCTCCCAGTCCCCGCGCAGCGCCGCTTCCCGCGCGAGCGCGAGGTGGCAGATGGACAGGCTCGGGTCGAGCTCGAGCGCGAGCTGCATGCGCTTGCGGCCCTCGTTCAACCGCCCGGACTCGAGCTGCAGCTCCGCCAGGTATTGATGCGCCTCGACCATGGTCGGCGCGATCTCGAGGGCGCGCGCGAGCGAGGTCGCCGCCTTGCGGAACGCGCCGTCCTGCACGGCGAGCATCGCCGAGACGAGGTGGGTCTCGGCCAGCTCCGGCGCCTGGCGCTCCGCGCGCGCGACGCTGTCGATGGCCCGCTGCTTTCGTCCTCCCTCGGAGTCGGGGGTGGGGCCCCACCAGGCGCGGATCGAGGCGATGGCGTGCGCGGGGATCGCGGGCGCGAAGTCGGGCGCGAGCGCGATCGCGCGGTCGAGCATCTCCACCGCGGCGCTCGCCTCGGTCATGATGTCCGCTCGGAGCAGGCGGCGCGCGCGCAGGTAGAGCTCCACCGCCTCGGGGGGCGCGGTGTGGCGATGGTGGCTCGCGTAGACCTCCACGCGGAGCGCCTCCGCGACCCGCCGGGCCACCGACTCCTGGAGCTCGAAGACGTCCTCGAAGGCGGCGTCGAAGCGCTCGGTCCAGCGCTGCACTCCGTCCGACTGCAGGAGGCGCACGGTCAACCGCATGCGCGCCCCGCTGAGCTGCAGGGTGCCGTCCACCACCACGTCCGCCTCCAGCTCGCGACCGATCCGCGCGGGATCGCGATCCTCGGCGAACCGGCGCGTCGCCCCCAGCGCCAGCACCTTCAGCTCCCTCGTGCGCGACAGGACATCGATCAGCTCTTCGGCGAGCCCCTCGCCCAGGTAGTCGTGCTCCGACGGCCCGCGGTACGAGAACGGCAGCACCGCCAGCGCGCAGGCGCCGACGGACACGGGCGCGTACAGGCTCTGCCGCGACCCCGAGCTCGGGGTGTGCGCCCGCGCGATCGATCCACCGGTGATCGCGGCCCTCGCGTCCAGCGCGCTCTGAGGTCGCGCGTCCGGCTCCCGCGCGAGGCAGCGCAGGATGAGGTCGGCCAGGTCCGACGGCAGGCCCGCCACGTGCTCGCGCGGGTCCGAGGGCGTGCGGTGCAGCCGCGCCATCGCGATGCCGATCGGGGTGTCGGCCTCGTCGAAGGGCAGGACGCCCGTCGCCATCTCGTAGAGCATCAGCCCGAGGGCGTAGAGGTCGCTCCGCTCGTCCGCGGTCTTCCCCATGACCTGCTCGGGCGACATGTAGTGAGGCGTCCCGATCAGGGTCCCGGTCTGCGTGCCGCTCTCGGCGCTGGTGGCGCGCGCGATGCCGAAGTCGGTCAACACGACGCGCCCGTCCTCGGCCACGAGCACGTTCGCGGGCTTGAGATCCCGGTGCACGACGCCGGCCCCGTGCGCGGCCGCGAGTCCGTCGGCGATCTGCGCGCCGATCTCCCGCAGGCGCTCGGCCGACAGCGCGCCCCGCTCGTCGAGCAGGTCGTCGAGCGGCGTGCCGCGCACGTACTCCATGGTGAGGAAGTGAACTCCACCTTGCTCCCCGAGGTCGTGCGTGCGCGCGACGTTGGGGTGAGTCACCCGACGCGCGAGGCGCACCTCTCGCAGGAAGCGTTCGATGGCCCGCTCGCTCTGGAGGGTCAGCAGCTTGAGCGCGACCGCCTCACCGAGCTTCTCGTCGAGCACCCGGTAGACGGTGCCCATGCCGCCGCGTCCGATCTGCGCCTCGACGCGATAGCGGGCCGCGAAGAGCGCGCCGACCGGGAGCTCCGCCAGCGTCACGACGCGCTCGTCGTCCCCCGCCGCGCTCCAGGTGTCGTCGAGATCTTCGCTCATTCACCGCCCATGCTATCGCCTTCGAGCGCCGCGTAGGAGGGCAACCAGTAGCGGGGGCTGGCCTCGTCGAGCGCGCGGCCGAGGGCGCCCTGGACGTCGTCGTCCCAGCGCGCCCACCGCTCCACGAACGCCTCCGCCGCCGCGCGGTCGCCGGCGCGCTGGATGCGAAGGACCTCGGTGAGCATCGCCTCGACGGCCTCGGGGTAGCGCGCGTAGTCGATGTGCAGCCGGCCCGCTTCGGGATCGAACCGCAGCGCGCCGCGCTCGAGCAGCCAGTTCTGCTGCATCAGCTGCATGGTGCGGTAGGGGCTGCTCCGCGGCGGCTCGCTCGTGACCAGCACGCGGAGCACGCCGGCCGCGTAGGCGTGCCGCATGCGGTCGGCGTCGATCACGCCCGCCTCGACGAGCCGCGGCATCAGCCAGAGGCTCACGAGGTCGGCCTTCATCTCCTCGATGTGGTTGTGCAGGTTGCCGAGCGCCTCGGTGACCACGCGCCCGTCCTCGGTGGTCTTCGGGCCGAGGTAGTGACCGACCTCGTGCCACACGGTCCGATCGAAGGCGCCGCGCGGACCGAGGTCGTCGGCGTGGGCCTCCGCGACGGCGGCGCGGAAGCGCGCCTGCGCCGTCTCCACGAAGACGGGGTGGGTGATCACGTTGCGGCGGATCAAGATCGTCCGGCCGTACTTGCGCGTGATGTGCGCCTCGTTCGGGAGGATGGAGGCGGTGTTGCCTCCGCGCGCCTGGCCGTAGTCGGCGACGACGTCGTAGATGCCGATCGGGATCTCGGCGCGCACGCGCTCGTACGGTCCGCCCGGCAGCGCCGCCTCGAAGTCCGAGAGCCGCGCGACCGCCCGCTCGAGCTCGGCCGAGGCCTCCGGGGCGCGCACGAGGATCGACACGGCGTGGAACGCCTTCTGCCCGAGCAGATGGTCGTCGTAGGTCTCGTACGCGCCGACCTCGGCGTTGAGCCGCTCGAAGCGCCCGCTCACCCACGCGGCGTCGCCGGCCTCGTAGTCGTTGGTCAGGAGATCCCGTGCGCGCGCTTCGAAGTAGTCCGCGAGGTCGGCGTCCCCGCTCCGTACGTCGTCCGCGCTCGCGAAGAGCAGCCGCGAGGCCCGGCTCAGCGCGTCCGCGTACGCCATCGCGTAGGGCACCGCGTAGTACGCGTCGTCCCCGTCGAGCGTCTCGCCGATCGTCGGGTGCAGCGCCGCGATCCACGGGTGCGCCTCGAGCCGCGCCCGGTCGGCGGCCACGGTCTCGGCGTCGCGTCGCCGCACCACCGTGCGGGTGGCGCGCACGCTCGCGGCCGCGTCCTCGTGCTCGGCCAGCCAGGCCTCGAGCGCCTCCGCCTCGGTGCCCGCCGGGTACACGTTCCGGCCCGGCTCGTACGCGCGCACCGGCGCGAAGGGCACGCGCACTCCCTCCAGCGTGAAGGCGACGGGGCCCTCGAAGAGTCGGTACAGCCGCCGCATGGCCTCGAGGCGCGGTCGCTCGGCCTCGCCGACCTCGAGCGCCGCCAGGTGCGCCGCGACCTCGGTCGCCTGCGCATGCCGGCTCTCCTCGAAGAGCCGATGGAAGATCTCGCCGATCTCCATGAGGCGCCCCACCGCGCGTCGCTCTCCTTCGGTGAGCCCGGAGGTGTCGGCCCGCACCTCGAACTCGCGGGTCCGCTCTAGGATGGCGTCGGCGCGCTCGGTCTCCCAGAAGCCCTCGAGCCCGTCGAGCTCGCTCCCGGCGGCGGGCGTCTGCGCTCGCTCCGCCTCCGCTTCTGCCTCGGGCGGGGCCGGGGGCTCCGCCTCGCCTCCACAGGACACCGCGAACAGCGCCATCCACACGCAGACCCAGGTCCACACCCACGCTCGAGAGATCGGCATCGGCCGACGATAGCTCAGCCGCGCAGGGCTGCAGCCATCGCGGTCGCGGACGCGAAGCGCAGCTCGAGATCGGGCTGCAGCGCGCCGTCGACCGCAGCCTGCAGGCGCGGCGGCGCGCTCGGCAGGAGCTCACCGAGCCGCGGAGGGACCTGCGTCACCAGCTTCAGCAGGAGGGTCGGGATGGAGCCCTCGACCCAGGGCGGCCGACCGGTCGCCGCGTGGAAGAGGACCGCGCCCGCGGACCAGACGTCGGTGCGCTCGTCGATCGGCGCCGCGCGCGCCTGCTCGGGGCTCATGTAGCTCGGCGTCCCCACGGTGGCGCCGGGCTTGGTGAGCACCGCGCTCTGCCCCGTGCTCTGGAGGTTCTTGGCCACGCCGAAGTCCAGCACCTTCAGCCGCGTGGCCTCGGGGTTGTCGAGCAGGAACAGGTTGTCGGGCTTCAGGTCCCGGTGGACGATGCCCGCGCCGTGGGCCGCGATCAGGCCGTCGAGCAGATCCGCGCCGATGTCGATGACCTGGTGCGCGGGCAGCGGACCCGACTTCAACAGCGCGCCGAGCGAGCGCCCGTGCAGCAGCTCGAGGACCACGTAGGGCCAGTGATCCTGGGTCTGGCCCGCGTCGATCACCTCGACGATGGCGGGGTGGCCGATCTTCGCGACCGACTTCGCCTCGCGGAGGAAGCGCGCCACCGCGTTGTCGTCGCTGACCAGCTGCTGGTGCATGATCTTCACCGCGACCTCGCGCTGCGTGTACTTGTGCAGCGCGCGGTACACGGCGCCGGTCATGCCCACGCCGAGCAGATCGGTCAGCTCGTAGCGCGCGTCGAGGACCTCTCCGAGCCTCTTCCTCGCGAAGGCTTCGCCGAACATCGGCGGCAGCATACACCAGCGAAACGCGGGCGCCGCTGCTACCCTGCCAGGCGTGACCCGCTACGCGTCGCGCTTTCGGAAGGTCGCGCGCTCGCTCAGCCGCGTGGAGCTGATGCGCTCCTCCATGGACGAGACGTTCGCGCTCACCGACCGCGATCTGATGGACAAGGACGGCGGCCGTCGCTTCCTCGACTTCTACGGCGACGAGGGGCTCACCCTCGCGTGCGAGCGATACGGGCTCTACGAGGCCATGCGGGACCGGGGCTGGGACGACTTCAGCCTCGAGACGTGGGCGCACGACGAGCGGCACACGTTGCTCGTCGACGGGCGCCCCAAGGCCGGCGGGGAGCGCGACCGGCTCATCGATCTCGTGGTCCGACGCGACCGGCTGCTCATCGATCCGCCGGGCCCGCTCGAGCTCGACCGCGGCTTCCAGGTGCTCACCGTCGACTGGCTCACCCTGCGCAACCCGATCGGGCGCTTCACCCCGGACCGCATGCGCCTGCCCGGCCAGGACGCGCCCGGTCTTGGCGTGGGCGAGCGCCTCCTCGAGATGCTCTACCTGGTCGCGCGCCGCCTCGACCTCGACGCGTTCCTGACCGTGGCCGAGTACTTTCACAACGCGGTCCTGTACGCGCGCGACCTCCCGTACGTGGATCCGCAGGCCCAGGGGCAGCTGGAGGCGCTCCGGGACCTGCTGTTCGAGCGAGAGTCGCTCTCGTTCGCCCAGGCCGCGTGGGCGATGCACTGGGGCTACGTGCTCGGCGCGGACGACTCGGTGGTGCGCTGGAAGGGAGAGGCGATGATCAAGCCTTTCGACCCGACGCTCGAGCGCTATCTGGACTCCGATGTCTACGCAGAACACGCCGAGGCCGCGCGGAGCGGCGCCCGGTACACGCTCCGGCGCACCGCCTTCGACGAGCAGTGGGAGCGCGACCACGCCAGCCTGCTCCTGCCGCCGGAGTCGGTGGACGACGAGTGACGGGTGCTGCTACACGTCCCTCCCCCCGAGGAGGTCACCGTGAGCCACGACGCCCGCCCGATCACGAAGCTCTTGTGTGCCAACCGCGGAGAGATCGCGATCCGCGTGTTCCGTGCCGCGACCGAGCTCGGCATTCGTACCGTCGCCATCTACAGCCACGAGGACCGCGTCTACCTGCACCGCTACAAGGCGGACGAGGCGTACCTGGTCGGCAAGGGGCTCAGCCCGGTCGGCGCCTACCTCGCGATCGATCGCATCATCGCGATCGCGAAGGAGGCCAACGTCGACGGCATCCACCCCGGCTACGGCTTCCTGAGCGAGAACGCCGCGTTCGCCCAGGCCTGCGAGGACGCGGGCATCGCGTTCGTCGGCCCGCCCCCCGAGGTGCTCCGCCGGCTCGGCGACAAGACCGCCGCCCGCACCCTCGCGGACGAGGCGGGCGTGCCGACGGTGCCGGGCACCCCGGGGCCGGTCGCGAACGTCGAGGACGCCCGGACGTTCGCGGCGCAGGCGGGCTACCCGCTGATGATCAAGGCGGCGATGGGCGGCGGCGGGCGCGGCATGCGCGTGGTGCGCGAGGCCTCCCAGCTCGAAGAGGCGTTCCAGCGCGCCACCAGCGAGGCGAAGGCCGCCTTCGGGGACGGCACCGTCTTCATCGAGCGCTTCGTCGAGCACCCGCGGCACATCGAGGTGCAGATCCTCGCCGACAGCCGGGGCGACGTCGTGCACCTCTTCGAGCGAGACTGCTCGGTCCAGCGCCGCCACCAGAAGCTCGTCGAGATGGCGCCCGCGCAGGCCCTCGACCCGGCCATCCGCGAGGCCCTCTGCGCCGACGCGGTGAAGATCGCCAAGGCGGTCGGCTACCGGAACGCGGGCACGGTCGAGTTCCTCCTCGACCGGGAGGGGCGCCACTACTTCATCGAGGCGAACCCGCGCATCCAGGTCGAGCACACGGTCACCGAGCAGGTCACGAACGTCGACCTCGTGCAGTCGCAGATCCGGATCGCGGGCGGGGCGACCTTCGGGGACCTCGAGCTGCGCCAGGACGGGATCACCACCCGCGGCGTGGCGATCCAGTGTCGCGTCACGACCGAGAACCCGCAGCAGGGCTTCCAGCCCGACACCGGCCGCATCGAGGTCTTCCGCTCGGGCGCGGGCATGGGCATCCGGCTCGACGGGGGCAGCGGCTACAGCGGCGCGCGGGTCAGCCCCGACTACGACTCGCTGCTCGTGAAGGTCACCGCGCACGGCCTGAGCTTCGAGGGCGCGGTGGACAAGCTGCACCGCGCGCTCGCGGAGTTCCGCGTCCGGGGCGTGAGCACGAACATCCCGTTCCTCCAGAACGTGCTGACCCACCCGCGCTTCCTGGGCGCGGACATCGACACGTCGTTCGTGGACGACAGCCCGGAGCTGTTCGTCTTCCCGCGCCGGAAGAACCGCGCGCAGCGCCTGCTCCGGTACATGGCCGACGTGGCGGTCAACGGGCCGTCGGTGCCCGGCATGACCGAGGCCAAGCCGTCCAAGGTCGAGCCGATCCTCCCCGAGATCGACCGCCACCAGAAGCCGCCCCAGGGCTGGCGCGACCTGCTCGAGAACCGCGGGCCGGCCGAGTTCGCCAAGGCGGTGCGCGAGCACCGCGGGCTCCTGATCACGGACACGACCTGGCGAGACGCGCACCAGTCGCTCCTGATGACGCGGGTGCGCACGCGCGACCTGATGGAGATCGCGCCCGCCACGGCGCGGCTGATGCCGCAGCTCTTCAGCCTCGAGATGTGGGGTGGGGCCACCTTCGACGTGGCCCTGCGCTTCCTGCGCGAGTGCCCCTGGGACCGGCTGGCCCGGCTCCGCGAGCTGGTGCCGAACATCCCCTTCCAGATGCTGCTCCGCGGCGCGAACGCCGTCGGCTACACGAGCTACCCCGACAACGTCGTCTTCGAGTTCGCCCGCATGGCGAAGGAGCACGGCGTCGACGTCTTCCGCATCTTCGACTCGCTCAACTACGTCGAGAACCTCAAGCTCGGCATCGACGCGGTCGGCGAGGCGGGCGGCGTGATCGAGGCGTCCCTCTGCTACACGGGCGACGTCAGCGACCCGAGCCGTACGAAGTACTCCTTGCAATACTACGTCGACCTGGCCGGGCAGCTGGTCGACCTCGGGATCCACATCCTGAACATCAAGGACATGGCGGGGCTGTTGAAGCCGCGCGCGGCCCGGATGCTGGTCGGCGCGCTCCGGCGCGCGCACCCCGACGTGCCCATCCACGTCCACACCCACGACACGGCGGGCACCGGCGTCGCGTCGATGATCGCGTGCGCGGAGGCGGACGCCGACGTCGTGGATCTGGCGCTCCCCGCGATGGCTGGCCTGACCTCGCAGCCCACGATGGCGGCGGTGCTGGGCGCGCTGCATGGCACCGAGCGGGACACGTCGATCGACACCGACGCGCTGCAGTCTCTCAACACCTACTGGGAGAGCACGCGCGGGCTCTATCAGCCCTTCGAGACGGGGCTCTACGGCTACGCGCCCGACCTCTACGAGCACGAGATCCCGGGCGGCCAGTACACGAACCTCCGCTTCCAGGCCACGGCGCTCGGGCTCGCCGACCGCTGGGCCTCCATCAAGCGCGCTTACGCGCAGGCCAACCGCATCCTCGGCGACCTGATCAAGGTCACGCCGAGCTCCAAGGTGGTCGGCGACCTCGCGCAGTTCATGGTGCAGAACGACCTCGCCGAGAAGGACGTGATCGAGCAGGCGGACAGCCTCTCGTTCCCGTCGAGCGTGGTGGAGTTCCTCGAGGGCCGGCTCGGTCAGCCCCCCGGCGGGTTCCCGGAGCCGCTGCGCACCCAGGTCCTCCGCGGACGCGAGCCCATCGACGGCCGCCCGGGTGAGACCCTGGACGCGCTCGACTTCGACGCCCTGCGCGCCGACCTCGAGTCGGAGCACGAGGGGGTCTCGATCCGCGACGTCGACGTGATGAGCGCGGCGCTCTATCCCAAGGTGTGGCGCGACTACCGCGCGCACCGCTCGCAGTTCGGCGACGTCAGCGTGCTGCCCACGCGCTACTTCCTCTCGAGCCTCGAGATCGGCGAGGAGATCACCGTCGACATCGAGAAGGGCAAGACCCTCGTGATCACGCTCGACGCGGTCGGCGACATCGACGAGAAGGGCTACCGCTCGGTGTTCTTCGAGCTGAACGGCCAGCCGCGTCAGGTTCGCGTGCGGGACCGCGCGGCGACGGCCACCGTCAAGGAGAACGAGCGGGCGACCAAGGAGCCCGGCAGCGTCGGCGCACCGATGCCCGGGAGCGTGGTGGACGTGTTGGTCGAGGTCGGCGGCTCGGTGGCCAAGGGCGACGCGCTGGTCGTGCTCAGCGCGATGAAGATGGAGACCGTCGTCGCGTCGCCGGTGGCGGGCGAGGTGGCGCGCGTCGTGGTGGCCAAGGGCGAGACCCTCGCCGCGGGTGATCTCCTCGTGGAGCTGAAGACGGCGGGAGCGTCCGCGACCGCGCAGCCGGCGTAGTCGCGGCACGCGGCGGCCTGGGTTCAGTTCGACGACGGAGCGCTCCGCACCTGGAGCGTACGCAACGACATCCTGATCAGAGCTCCGGGATCGTCGCCTCGGGCATCGGGGCGCTGACGTCGACGAGCTGCCCCGCCGGGTCCTCGAGCAGCATGCGGCGCTGCCCGTAGAACATGTCCCGCGGCGCCTCCACGACGCGCACGCCGCGCGCCTGCGCCCGCTCGTAGAGGACGTCCACGTCGTCCACGACCACGGTGATCAACCCGCCGCGCGGCACGTCCCGGTAGGGCTTCGGGATGGTCTCGTGGCTGCGGAGCAGGAGGCCCAGCTCGAGCGCCGCCTCGTCGGGCGCGGCGAGGTGCACGAACCAGTTGCTCTGGAAGCTGACCGTGAACCCCAACAGCTCCACCCAGAAGCGGCGGCTCGCCTCGAGGTCGTCGGTGAAGACCGACGCGAAGACGCGGTGAATCGACATCGCGGCTCTCGTGGCGTGCCGCCCGGGCTCCGTCAAGGTCCGCGCCGAACGGGAGTGACGCGACCGGTCGAGCTGCTAACGTCCGGGCATGGTGCGCGTTGCGGTCCTGCTGACGTGGCTCTCGTGCCCGACCTTCGCCTTCGCGCAGGCGGAGACGCCCATGGAGCGAGCGGCGGAGGCGGAGGCGGACGCGGACGACGAGCCGCCGGCCGACACGGACGCCGAGCCGGACCCGGCCCCCGGCCCCGATGTCGTCGCCGAGGCCGGTGGCGAGGAGGCGCCCCTCGAGGAGAACGGCGAAGACGGGGCGACCGAGCGCGGGGAGGACATCGTCGGGAGCCTCGGCTCGGCCATCGGGAACCTGGGCACGGCGCTCGGGCCCGAGGCCGCGCCACACAACCGCATCCGCTGGGATCCAGCCTGGCCGCGCTACCGCTTCGACGAGCTGGTCGTGACCCTCGGCTTCGGCCTGGTGATCCTCCTGGAGGAGGTGTTGCCGACGCGCACCGACGCCAACTGGGCGTCCACCAGCCCGCTCGACCGGGAGGTGCAGAACGTGGTCGGGCTCGACAACCCCTTCGATCGCGACGTCTTCGAGGAGCTCAGCGACGCGATCACCGCGGGCCTGTTCATCTGGCCCGTCGCGTTCGACTCGCTGCTCTACGCCGGCCTCGGCGAGGGGGCCTGGGACGTGGCGTGGCAGATGTCGCTCATCAGCCTCGAGGTCTTCGCGATCAACCACGCGCTGACCGTGCTCGTGCAGCTCCTGGCCCGGAGAGAGCGTCCGCTCGGCGAGTACTGCCGCGATCGACCCGGGTACGCGGCCGCCGATCCCCTCTGCAACGACCCGCCTCCGGCGCAGAGCTTCTGGGGGACGCACGTCTCCAACGCCTTCGCCGGGGCGGCCCTGATCTGCATGCACCACGACGCCCTCGACCTCTACGGCAACGAGGTCGCGGACGGGATGGCGTGCGGCACGGCCCTCGGCGCCGCGGTCGCCACGGGGCTCTTCCGCATGATGGCCGATCACCACTACATCACCGACGTCATGAGCGCGGCCGTGGTCGGCAGCCTGACGGGCATCCTCGTGCCGTGGATCCTGCACTACCAGGGCGGCGCGCGGCCGCCGCTCGAGGGCAGCGAGCCGCCGACCATCGTGGTGCTGCCGATGGGTGGCCCGGACACGGTCGGCCTCAGCGCCACGGCCATCTGGTAAGGAGAGCGCATGCTGGCATGGCAGATCGAAGGCGGCTTCGGCCTCGACCACCTCACGCTGACCGAGCGCGAGGCGCCGACGCCCGGGCCCGGGCAGGCCCGCGTGAAGATGAGCGCCTGGAGCCTCAACTACCGCGACTACCTGGTGATCACGGGCGGCTACAACCCGCGACAGAAGCTGCCCCTCGTGCCGCTCTCGGACGCGGCCGGCGTGGTCGACGCGGTCGGCGAGGGCGTGCGCCGCGTGAAGGTGGGAGACCGGGTCGCGCCCACCTTCGCCCAGCGCTGGATCGCGGGGCAGATCGATCGCGAGCGGCAACGGTCCGCGCTCGGCAGCCCGGGCGACGGCGTCGCGGCGGAGCAGGTCGTCTTCGACGCGGAGGGGCTCGTGCACGTCCCGTCGCACCTGGGCGACGACGAGGCGGCGACCCTGCCCTGCGCGGGCGTCACCGCGTGGACGGCGCTCTACGAGCAGGGCGATCTCCGGCCCGGCCAGACGGTGCTCGTCCAGGGCACGGGGGGCGTGTCGATCTTCGGCTTGCTGCTCGCGCGGCTCGGGGGGGCGCGTGTCCTCTGCACGTCGAGCTCGGACGAGAAGCTCGCCATCGCCGAGGCGCTCGGCGCGACGTGGACCGTCAACTACCGCGACGATCCCGACTGGGGCAAGACCGCGCGCGACCTGACGGGCGGCGTCGACCACGTGATCGAGGTGGGGGGCGCGGGCACGATCGAGCAGTCGCTCATCGCGGTCAAGCCGGGCGGCACCGTCAACGTGATCGGCGTGCTCGATGGCGTGGGCGGCGAGCTGCAGCTCACGCGCGTGCTGATGAACGCGGTGCGCATGCAGGGCATCCTCGTCGGGCCGCGCGAGGCCTTCGAGCGCATGAACGCGGCCATGGAGGCGGCGCAGCTCAGGCCCGTGCTCGACGCGAAGCGCTTCTCGTTCGAGGCGCTCCCGGACGCGCTCGCGCACATGCGCGACGGCGCCCACTTCGGCAAGATCGCGATCACGAGGTAGCCATGGTCTGGATCGTTCTCGGCAGGCGTACGAAGACGGAGCGGATCCCGGGCGGGGTGACGGTCGAGCGGCGCTGCACCTCGTGCGGCGAGACGGCCACGTTCTACGAGCGGCGCGCGAAGCGGACCTTCACGCTCTACTTCCTCGAGGTCTTCGACTACGACGAGCAGCGCGTGATGGCGTGCGGCGCCTGCGGCACGCTCTACGCGACCGATGAGCACGGCGCGCCCACGGCCGAGACCGCGGCCGGGTGGCAGAGCGCGCTCGAGGACGCCGCCAGCTCCGTCACCACGGCGGCGAAGAACGCCGGTCGCGCGCTCGGCCCCTGGCTGGAGCAGGCGAAGGAGAACGTGCGCGAGCTCTACGACGACGCGACGGAGACGGTCGCGCCGCTCGCGAAGCGGGCGGGCGAGGGCCTCGGCGAGGCCGCCAAGCGCGTCACCGAGCGGCGCCCCGGCCCCGACGAGGCGCGTGACGCGCCAGGCGACGACGATCGCCCCGAGTGGGAGCGGGAGCCCGACCCGGAGAAGGCCGCGCTCTTGAAGCGCTTCGCCGAGCTCGAGGCGCGGTCCGAGCGCGAGGGCGAAGACTGACTTCGTTCAGCCTCGCCGACGGCGGCGGGCGCGGATCCACGTCGCCGAGAGCAAGAGCCAGCCGACCCAGGGCGCGTGAGCCCGAGCCGGAGCGGCGCTGCAGCCCGACTCGCCACGGGGCGCGGTCGGGCTCCGCGCGGGCTGGGTGTCGGTCCAGCCCGACTCGCCGCCGAAGTGCGACCACTCGCGCCCGCACGCGCGGGCCATCTCGACGTCTCCGCACGCGCGCGGGGCGCCGATCTGCGTCATCGCGAACACCGGCTCGCCCGTGGGCATCGGCGCGTCCGACAGCTCGAGCATGTACGGCAGCGTGCAGGCGTAGACGTGTCCGTCCACCGCGTGGAGGCAGGTCCAGTCGACCGCGCCGAGGGCCTCCCAGGCGCCTCCCTCGAAGGCGTGCAGGACTCCGTCGAAGATGGCGAGCCAGCGATCGGCGAGCCTGGCGGGCCCGTGCACGACGTCGTGACGCGGCCCGCGCGCGCGGCCCGCCGCGGTGACCCGCCAGAGCTCCGCCGCGTCGGCGTCCCGCGCCAGCACCCAGACTCCGTCGGCGTCGGCGGCGCGGGGCACGACGCGTGACCAGGTCTCGTCGTCGCTCGCGAAGAGCTCCGTCCAGGCGCCGTCCCAGCGCCCGACGAACGCGCGCGGGGCGTGTCCGGCTGCGAAGAGCGCGTCGCCGCCCAGCAGCCCATCGACATCGCCCGGAGCGCCGAGCGACGCGCCCGCGTCGCCGTCCCAGCGCGTCACCGCGGTCTCGCCGCTCTCGACGACCTCGGTCGCGATCGCGAACGCGCCGTCCCAGCGCGCCGCGTCCACCACGTAGAGCGCCTCGTCGGTGCGCGGCCCGAAGCCGCAGCCCGCGTCGCGAGAGAGGAACGCGACCCCGGTCGAGTGCACGAGCACCTCGCGCCCGTCCTCGCTCGCCGCGGCCAGCGCGCGCTCGTTCTCGTCCCACCGCGAGGGGCACACGTAGGCGTACGTGCCGTCGCCGTTCGCCGCCGCGAGCCCGATGTTGGTGCGCACGAGCGTGGGCGCGCCGCCGTCGTCGACGGCGAGCACCTCGAGCGCGGCCGGGGCGGGCCCGTGCGCGCGCGCTGGCGCGGCGAGGCCGACCGCGGCGAGCGCGAGGGCGGCCCTCAGCGCGTGACGCCGCAGCCCGTCAGCTCCGCGTCGCACGTCCCCGCGTCCACCACGCCCGAGACGCAGTCGATCACCGCCTGCGCCGCGCCGCCTCTGCACTCCGCCTGCAGGCAGCGCTCGTAGCTGCCGCCGAGCAGGGCGTAGCTCAGGATGCAGCTCTCGATGCAGGCGGCGGCCGGCGCGTAGGCGGCCAGGCACTCGCTCTGCGCGCACCCGAGGGTGCTGCGGAGCAGGCACGCGCGGCACGCGCCGTCGAGGCCCTCGCACCGGAGCAGGCACGCCGTGTCGCCGTCCGCGCAGCCGTCCAGGCAGTCCGCCGTCGCCGCGCAGCCCACCGCCGGCGGCCCCGTCCACGGCTTCTCCTGCTCCACGTAGAGCAGGCACATCTCGTCGAGCGTGCCCTCGCCCCAGGTCACGTCGCGCGGGTCGAGCTGCTCACCGTTGATGGTCGGCTGGTGCGTGGGCGAGTTGTCGTAGACGCACGTCAGCTCCACGCCCTCGCCCGGGGCGATCTCGAGCGCGTCGTCGGCGCGCACGCGGTAGCTCTGCTGCCAGTTGAAGTCCCAGTCGGGCACGTCCACCAGGCACGCGGGCTCGGCGGTCGCGTCCAGCGCGGGCACGATCTCCGCTCGCAACCGGGTGCCCAGGAGGTGCATGTGCGGCGTGAGCCCCGTGACCACCATCGGCTCGCTGCGGTAGTTGCGGAAGGTCCGCTGGTTGCGCGCGATCGGCTCGCCGGCCGGGATGTCGAGATCGAGGATGGCCAGCGGGTCGGTGGTGACGAGCCGCTCGGGCGGCTCGCTCGTGAGCACCATGTGGTACTCGGTCTCGTCCGCGGCCGGCTCCGCGCCGAGCAAGTTGTAGTGCACCTGCATGACGATCCGACTGCCGGCCGGGACGTAGATGGCGGCGCCCTCGTTCTGTCGATAGGGGAGCTGTCCGGGGACCCAGCCGCCGAGGCCGATCACGCCGAGCGTGCTGGTGTCGTCCCCCGTGCTCGCGCCCGCGAGCGGTCCGCCGAAGCAGGTGTAGCCCGGGCCGGGATCGGCCTCGTCCGCCGCCTCCACCTGGGCCAGCAGATCCGGCCGCACGCCGTACACGAGCACGTGATGCACGAGCTCCGGCCGCCCCGGCACGACGTTCCGCGCGGTCAGGAAGGTGTCCGCGTCGAAGGTGTGGTCGAGCACGAAGCAGCGGTAGTCGTCGGGGCTGGCCGCGTCGGGGACATAGGCCTCGGTCATGCGCGCCACGTGCGTGCCCTCGAAGGGCGGCGGCGGCTCGGGCCCGGGCGGCAGATCCGCCTCGTCGCCCTCCTGCATGCCCGTCTCCATCCAGCGCCGGAAGGTGGCGCGCTCCGCTTCGCCGAGGCCGCGCGCGTGGTCGAACTGGCGGCAGCTGTCGTCGGGCATCCACGGGGGCATGTAGCCGCTCTCGACCGCGGCCACGATCGCGTCGATCTCCTCGCGGAGGGCGCCGCTGGTGTCGAGCCGGAACGGGCCGATGCCTCCCTCCGCGTGGCAGCCGAGGCACTCGCGGCGCACGAGCGGCGCCACGTCCGCCCAGTAGGTGGGGGCGGGGCCGGCGTCGACGCGCGGCCCGCTGTCGGGCCGGAGCAGGCCGGGGTCTTCGTCGCAGCCCGAACCGAGGAGGGCAGCGATGGCGAGGAGCGCCAGGGAGGAGTGGAGACGCGCGTTCATGATCGTCGCCAAGATAGCCGAGGCGCGAACGCCGTTCACGCCTTTATTGAATCGAGTTCATTCGGGTCAGGGCACGCGACAGGGGCCGGACAACGTGCACCAGTCGGAGTCGGTGATCACGCGGCTCCACACCCGCACCGTGTCGATGGCGCCGGGGAGCTGGTGCGCCCCGGTGTCGGCGTCCTCGGCGAGGTGCACGTCGTCCGTGCTGCTCACCACGCCGAACACGCTCTGCCCCGCGACCGTGGCGCCGTCGATGGAGACCATCTGGCGGCCGCCACCGACGCTGCAGGCGACGTGGGTCCAGGTCCGGGGGGGCACCGCGCCGCCGCTGATCTCGCGCCGGCCCCAGCGGGTGCCGATGTGACACGCGGCCGCGCCGCCCGGGTCGATGCGGAGCCGCCAGTGCCCGTACTTCTCCGCGACCCCGTAGTAGTCGCCCGCGCCCGGCACCGAGTCGAGCCACACCCACGCCTCGACCGTGTACTCGGTGGTGTCGAGCGCCGCGTCGTGGCGGACCACGATGCTCGACGTCGGCCGGGTGGTGAGCGCCTGACCGTCGAGCCCCGGCGTGTAGCCGACGTCCGACGCGGTCGCGGAGAGCATGCTCCCCGACTCGTCCATGACGCTCCCCTCGAAGCGGAAGCACGCGCGCAGAGACGGCTCGACGGGGCAGGGCCGGCCGATCGTCGGCCCGCCGTCGATGCGCCCCGCGTCCAGCAGGATGATGCTCGCGTCCCGCCCTGCGTCGACCCCGCTGTCGAAGCCGGAGTCGGTGCCGCTGTCGAAGCCTGAGTCGAAGCCGCTGTCGATGCCGGAGTCGATGCCGGAGTCGAACCCGGAGTCGAAGCCGCTGTCGAAGCCGCTGTCGGTGCCGCCGTCCATCGCGGTCGCTCCCCCGTCCATCGCGGCGTCCGTGGGGTCGACCGCGCCATCGAGGCGCTCGATGCCCGCGTCGTCGAGCCCCGCGTCCATCCCCTGCGCGCCGCCGTCCATGCCTCCGCCGTCCATGCCGTCGAGGGATCCGTCTCGCTCGACCGCGCCGACCACCTCGAGCGCCTCCTCCCGCGCGTAGTCCAGTCCGAACGCCCGGACGCGGAGCGAGTGCACGCCGAGGGGGAGCGAATCGCCTAGCCGCACCACCAGCCCCTCGCCCGACCAGCGCACGATCTCGCCCCGCTGACCGCCGATCTCGACCTCGAGGTCAGCGGCCAGGCGCAGGTCGTGTCCCTCGGTCTCGATGACGTCGGTCGCGGAGAGGCCGACGACCAGCAGCGGCCGCCCCGCCATCGTGGTCTGCTCCACGCGCGCGGGGTCCAGCCGCACCGATCCGAGGTCGGCGCACCCGCTCGAGAGGATCACGAGCACAGCCAGGAGGGACCGCATGGCGGCTCGAAACGGCCGAAACACCACGTTTTTCAGCCCTCCGAGCGGACGAGTCGCGGCCGAAGCGCCGACCCGGCGACGGCTCAATTTGACGATCGGCCCATCGCGTGCCGAATTGGCGCCCGATGAGTCAGGTCGCCGACGTCGACGCGATGGCCGCCGCCCCGGCCCGGGAGGCGGCCGAGGCGCGCCCGGTGGCCAAGGCGGCGCGGTGGCTCGCCCTCGACCTCTTCCGCTTCTGCGCGGTCTGCCTGATGGTCCAGGGCCACGTCTTCTCGACCCTCCTCGACCAGGCGACCAAGAGCCAGGGCTGGTATCCGCACCACAGCTTCGTGCACGGCTACACGGCGCCGATGTTCCTCTTCGGCGCCGGGCTGGCCTTCGGCTACACGACCTTCCGCAAGTGGGACGAGCACACGTCGGGCGGCTTCGCGGCGCTCAAGCGCTTCAAGCGCTACGGCTGGCTGCTCGTCATCGGCTACATGCTCCACCTGCCGACGCTCTCGCTCAGCCGGCTGCTGGACATCGATGACCCCGCCGCGCTCGCGCGCATGTTCCAGGTCGACGTGCTCCAGCACATCGGCGTGAGCCTCGCCATCTGCCAGCTGATGGTGCTCTTCGTGAAGAGCAAGCGGGTCTTCGTGACGCTGGTGGCGGCGATGGCCGGGTTCTGCATCTGCGCCGCGCCGTGGGTCTGGCAGTGGGACGTCAGCGGCCTCCCCGTGTGGCTCGCCGGGTACGTCAACGCGGCCGGCGGCAGCATCTTCCCGATCGTGCCCTGGGCCGGCTTCACCTACACCGGCATCGTCATCGCCTACGCGGTCGGCGTGGGCGGGGCGGGCTCCGCCAAGGCCGTGAGCGAGCGCGTCAGCTGGCCCTTCGCCGCGCTCGCCGCGCTCTTCCTGCTCGTCCCCGTGGTGCTCGACCGCTTCGGTCCCTTCCCCTGGCCCGAGCACAACTTCTGGAAGACGAACCCCTTCTTCTTCTTCTGGCGCCTCGGCAACGTGATGGCGGTCCTCGCCACGCTCTGCTTCGTCGAGCGCGGGCTCACCCGGCTGGGATGGCTCGGCGCCAGCGACGGGCTCGGCGCCTCGGTGGCCGGCCGGCTCCTGCCGTGGGTCAAGCTCGTCGGCGCGGAGTCGCTGATCATCTACGTCGCGCACCTCCTCGCGCTCCACGGCTCGGTGCTGGCGCCGGGCCTGAAGCACACCGACGTCTTCGCCGAGCACCAGCACGGCGTGGTCATGGCGAGCGTCGTGACGCTGCTCGTGTTCGTGGCCATGGTCCTGCTCGCGAAGGGCTGGAACGAGCTGAAGAAGCAGCAGCAGGGCTTCGGCGCGGTGCAGATCTCGATGGTCGGGTTGATCGTGTTCCTGATGCTCACGGGGCGCTGAGCGGCCCCGCAGACGATCGCCCTCGGGAGCGCGATCTCGCGCAGAACCGCCTCATCCGAGTCCCTTTTCGGCGCTTTGTGCGCCTCTGGGATCGACGCGTCGATCGGACTGTGATCTACAAGAGTCGGCGATTTCCGTCAGTCCGAGCGCGGCCTCGACGTCTCCGCCCCCGAGCCCATGCGACGCCACCTCAAGCTCTGCCACACGTCGGACTGGCACCTGGGGCACACGCTCCACGGGCACCCGCGTGAGCACGAGCACGAGCGCTTCCTCGCCTTCCTGCTCGACGTGCTGGAGCGCGAGGCGGTGGACGCGCTGATCGTGGCCGGGGACGTCTTCGACACCGCCAACCCGCCGGCCTCGGCCCAGGCCATGTTCTACCGCTTCCTCGCCGAGGCCCGCGCGCGGTTGCCCAGGCTCGACGTCGTCATCGTGGCCGGCAATCACGACTCCGCGGCCCGGCTCGGCGCGGCCGACCCGGTGCTCCGCGCGATCGGCGTCCGGATCGTGGGGGCCGTGCCGCGGCTTGGGGCCGGGGGCCGCGCCCCGGTCGACGCCGACGCGATGGTCGTGCCGCTCCACGACCGCAACAACGAGGTCGCGGCCTGGGTCGCCGCGGTGCCGTATCTGCGCCCCGCGGACCTGCCCGCGCTCGACGCGCCCGCGAACGTCGAGCGCGCGGACCCGCTCGTGGAGGGCGTGCGTCGCGTCTACGGCGAGGTCCTCGACGCGGCCCGCGCGCGCCAGAAGCCCGACCAGGCGCTGATCGCCACCGGGCACTGTCACATGGTCGACGTGCAGCGCTCCGAGGACTCGGAGCGGCCGATCCTCGGCGGGCTGAAGCACGCGCTCCCCGTCGACCTGTTCCCCGGCGACGTGGGCTACGCGGCGCTGGGCCACATCCACCTCGCCCAGCCCGTCGGCGAGCACGAGCACGTGCGGTACTGCGGCTCGCCCATCCCGCTCTCGATGCCGGAGGAGAGCTACCCGCACGAGGTGCGCCTCGTCCGCTTCGAGGGCGGGGTGCTCGTCGGCCAGACGAAGGTGCGCGTGCCGCGCGCGGTGGACGTGATCCGTGTCCCGGGCGAGGAGGCGGACAGCCTCGAGCGCGTGCTGGGACAGCTCGAGCGGCTCGAGGTCCCGGCCGGGCTTCCCCGGGAGCAGCAGCCCTTCCTCGAGGTGCGCGTGCGCCTGAGCGAGCCCGTGCCCGACCTCCGGCGGCAGATCGAGGCGGCGATCGGCGAGCGGCCGGTGCGGCTGGTCAAGATCACCACCGCGTACACCGGGCGCGACGTGCCGCTCGCGGAGTCGGCGCCGCGGCGCGACCTGGGCGACCTGCAGGTGGAGGAGGTCTTCCGTCAGGCCTACGCACGCCGCTACGAGGGCGACCCCAGCCCCGCGCTCCTCCGGGCCTTCCACGAGGTCGCGGCCTCCGCTGCGCGCGCGCTCGAGGAGGGCGAGGCGTGAGGATCCTGGCCATCCGCGGCGAGAACCTCGCCTCGCTCGAGGGCGCCTTCGAGATCTCGCTCGCCGAGGGCCCGCTCGCGCAGGCGGGGGTCTTCGCGATCTGCGGCGCCACGGGCGCGGGCAAGAGCACGCTCCTGGACGCGATGTGTCTGGCCCTCTTCGACACCGCGCCGCGCCTCAACGGGCGAGGGCGGAGCCGGGTGGGGCGCGAGGACGGCGATCAGCTCACCCTGACCGACCCGCGCTCGCTCCTGCGCAAGGGCGCCGGCGCGGGCCACGCCGAGGTCGAGTTCGAGGGCGCGGACGGCCGGGTCTACCGCGCGCGGTGGGAGGCGCGCCGCGCGCGCAAGCGGGCTGACGGCAACCTGCAGCCCAGCACCATGACGCTGCTGGACGTGGCGGCGGAGAAGCCGCTCGGCGACAAGAAGACCGAGGTGAAGCAGGCGGTCGAGCGGGCGCTCGGGCTGACCTTCGACCAGTTTCGGCGCTCCGTCCTGCTCGCGCAGGGCGACTTCGCCGCCTTCCTCGACGCCGATCCCAAGGAGCGCGCCGACCTGCTCGAGCGCATGACGGGTACGGAGATCTACGGCGTCATCAGCATGGAGGCGCACGCCCGCCTGTCGGAGGAGCGGCGCCGCCTCGAGGCGCTCGAGCAGCGGGTCGGCGAGGTGCGGCCGCTGGCCGAGACGGAGCGCGCCCAGCTCGAGGGGCAACGCGAGGGCCTGCTCCACCGCCGGGCCGAGGACCAGCTCTCGGCCGCGAACGCCGCGCACGCGGTGCGGTGGCACGCGGAGCTCGCCGGGCTGAAGCGCGAGGAGCGTGAGGCGCTCGACGCCCACCGCGCCGTCGAGCGGCAGCTCGCCCTGGCGGAGACCAAGCGCGCGGAGCTCGCCGCGGTGGAGGCGGCGCTCCCCCTCGCGCCCGTGGTCGACGCAGCGGACCGCGCCGCGCGGCTGCTGGCGCAGCGGGTGGAGCGCGAGACGCAATCGAAGGCGGCGCACGGAGAGAGCGCGCGCGCGGCGGCGGCGGCGGCCGCGGCGGCCAAGGCGGCCCGAGACGAGGCGAGCGCCCGGGAGTCGGCGCGCGAGGCCGCGCGCGAGTCGCTGGCCCGCGCGCGCTCGCTCGACGCGGAGCTCGCGCGTCAGACGGAGGCGTCTGCGGCGTCGGAGAAGCTGGCCGCGGCGGCCTCGGAGGCGCGCACCGCCGCGGTGGACAAACACGAGGCGCTCGTCCTGCAGGCGTCGGCGCACCGCGCGGCGGCGGACGCGGCCCGCGACGCGCTCGAACGGAGCGCGGCTCACGCGCTGCTCGCCCAGGGCTGGGACCGCTACGAGCCGGAGCTGCGACAGCTCGCGGAGGTCGCCGGCTCGCTGCGCGCGCTCTCGGACGACTGGCGCGCCGCGAAGTCGGCCCGCGCCTCGCGCGAGCTGGACGTGGCCGCGGCCGAGGGGCGGCTGCGTGGGCTCGCCGCGCGACGGCACGAGGCGCGCGCCGAGTGGGAGTCGCTGCAGGCGGAGGTCCGGGCCGAGCCCTCCGCGGCGCTCGTGGAGGTGCAAGCCGAGTGGAACCGTGAGCGCACCGCCCTCGAGACGCTGATCGGGGTGGCGACCCGGGCTCAGTCCGCGCACGACGAGGAGCTGCGCCAGAGGCGCCTCGCGGAGACAGCGCGGGAGCGCGCCGCCGCGGCCGAAGCGCAGGCGGCGCGGGCCGAGGTCACCAGGGCGACCGCGGAGGCGCGGCGCGTCGAGGCCGAGCGGTCGCGCGACGCCTTGCGGGCCGCGCTCGACCTTGGCGCCCGCCGAGGCGAGCTGCGCGACGGAGAGCCGTGTCCGCTCTGCGGCAGCGAGGCGCATCCGTGGGCGGAGCGCGACCCCGTCATCGACGCCCACCTCGCGGCCGAGGAGGAGCGCCTGGTCGCGCTGCGCGCGGAGCTCGCCGACGCCACCCGAGCGGTCGCCGAGCTCGGGTCCGCGGCGCGCGGTCACCGGACGAACGCCGAGGCGGCGGACGCGGAGGCGCGCCGCTGGGCGTCGAGCCTGGCGGCGCTCCGAGACGAGTATCGGCAGGCCGCCGAGGGCCTCGAGCGCGACGACGAGGCGTGGCCGGACGAGCTCCCCGAGACGCCCGTCGACCTCCCGGCGCCGGACTGGGGGCCGCTCTTCGAGCTCGCCAACGTCACCCCGACGGGCGGCGTTCTCCTCGCGGAGGGCGCCCGCGCGGCGCTCGAGGAGTCCAAGCGCGAGGCCGAGAAGAAGCTGCGCGAGCTCGAGGCCGAGGAGAAGAAGCGCCGCCGACGGGAGCGGCACGCGGAGGCGCTGCGCGCGAGCTTCGAGGAGGCGCGTGAGGCCGAGGACGCGGCGCGAAGGGAGCGCGAGGAGACGCTGACCCGGCTGCGCGAGGCCGCCGCGCGAGAGGACGAGCTCGCCCAGCGCCACGCCCACGCGACCGAGACGCGGGGCACCCTCGTGCGCGGGCTGCGCGCGCCCCTCGAGGCCTTCGGGGCCTGGGAGGGGCGGCTCTCGAGCGACGGGGAGGCGGGCCCGACCGAGACCGACGCAGAGACGTTCGTCGATACGCTCGTCGAGACGTTCGTGGAGACAGTGCGGGAGGCGGCCCTCGCGCGCCTCGCGCACGAGCGGGCGCTCGCGGACGCGCTCGAGGCCGAGCGAGCGCTCGGGCCGTCCCTCGTCGCGGCCCGCGAGCAGCGCACCGCGGCGGAGGCGCGCGCGGCCGAGCGAGGGCGCGAGGCGGAGGCCGCGCGGGCCGCGCTCCTCGCCCTGGGTGAGGCCCGCGCCGCGCTCTTCGACGGCCGCCCGGTGGCCGAGGTCGAGGCCGGGCTCACCGCCGCTTGGGAGGGCGCGCGCGCGCAGGCCGAGGCGTCGGCGGAGGCGGCGCAGCAGGCCGGCCGCGTCGACGCCGAGCGCCAGGCGCAGTCCGAGCAGGCCGCTTCGGCGCGCGCGGAGGCGGAGCTCGAGGCCAGCCAGACACGGGAGCGGCTCGCGACGGCGCTGGCGGAGGCGTCGCTCGACGAGGCCGGCGTGCGCGCTCGCCTCGCGCACGACCCACGTGAGGTGGACAGCTGGCGGCGGGAGCTGTCGACCCTGGACGCCTCGCGGGCGGAGCTGTCGGCGATCTGCGCCGAGCGCACGCGCAAGCGCCAGGAGCACGAGGAGCGCGAGCCGCCGCGGCTCGGAGCCGACGCCGCGCAGGAGGCGCTCGGGGCGGCGGAGCGGCGGCGCCGCGAGACCGAAGCGCTCCTCCAGGGGGTGCACCTCCGCCTGTCGCGCGACGACGAGGATCGGGAGAAGGCGGCCGCGCTCACGAAGGAGCTCGAAGCCCAGCGCGGCCAGATGGAGGTCTGGCAGACCCTGGCCGAGCTGATCGGCTCCGCGAGCGGCAACAAGCTCCGCGTGTTCGCCCAGAGCCTCACCCTCGAGCTGCTCCTGGACCACGCCAACCATCACCTCCGGGACCTCGCGCCGCGCTACAGCCTCTCCCGCGTCCCGGGGGAGGACCTCGCGCTGCAGGTCGTCGATCACGAGATGGGCGACGAGGTCCGCGCGGCGTCCAGCCTCTCGGGGGGGGAGTCGTTCCTGGTGGCGCTGGGGCTCGCGCTGGGCCTCGCGTCCTTGAGCGCGCGCAAGGCTTCGGTCGGCTCCCTCTTCATCGACGAGGGGTTCGGCGCGCTCGACCCGGCGAGCCTCGAGATGGTGCTCTCGAGCCTGGACGCCTTGCAGGCCACCGGTCGCCAGGTCGGCCTGATCTCCCACGTCCCGACCATCGCCGAGCGCTTCGACACGCGCGTCCAGGTCGTCGCCGCCGGCCCGGCGCGGAGCCGCGTCGAGGTCGTCGTCGGGTTCTGACGTCAGAGGTCACGAAGCGGCGCCGGCGACGAGGTGCCTCGAGGGTCGCGCCACCGGGCCGCCGATGGGCGCGCTCCAGCGTGGCTACGCGGCCATCGTCCGCACCTCGAGCGTCTCGAACGGCATGTTCACGCCCGCCTCGCGCAGCGCCTCGAAGACCCGCTCGCGAAGCTCGAAGCGCGCCTTCAGGTGGGTCGACTCGTCCCGGATCCACGCCCTGAGCTGCAGCGCGACGTTGTAGTCGTTGATCGCCGTCATCACCACGCTCGGTGGCGTCTCGTCGTGGAAGGGCTCGCCCTCGCAGAGTTCGAGCAGCACCTGTCGGATCCGTCCGAGATCCTCTTCCACCCCGACCGTGACGTCGATGTCGAGGCGCAGGTGGGGGAAGTTCGTGTACGAGGCCACCGTGGTGTTGACCACCGTCGTGTTGGGGATCGCGAGCATCTTGCCGTCCGGCGTCACGACGCGCGTCGACCGCATCGTGATCCGATCGACGCGTCCGTAGAGCCCCTCGATCTCGATGAGATCGCCGATGACGAACGGCCGGTCCCAGAGGATGAACAGCCCGCTGATGACGTTGCTCAGCGCGTCGCGCGCCGCGAAGCCGACGGTGAGCCCGACGACGCCGACGCTGCCCATGAGCGAGGCGGTGTCCACGCCGAGCTGGCTCAGGATGGCGATGACGCCGATCGTCAACAGCGTGTAGCGCAGCACCGCGCCGACAAACGTGGCCGCCGTGCGGTCGAGCCTGCCCTGGCGCACCGCGACGTCGATCGCGCGACGGATGGCCAGCGACACGACGATCAGGACCGCGACGATGCTGGCGATCGCCAGCCCCGGGCCCGCGAGGTGCGCGAGCCAGGGTGCGTCCGGGAACCACGACTGGAGGAGGTCTTCCATCGCGCCAGCGTCGGCGCGGGGCGGGCTGCGGTCGAGGAGAAAGAGCGGGCCGCATCAGCTCTCGCCGAAGACCTCGCGCTCACTCAGACCGAGCGCGGCGAGCTCGTCCGCGCGGCCCGGCGCGTCCCCCACGCAGAAGAACTCGTCGAGCTGGGGCGGGGCGGACTGGCTCGTCGGATCCGCGGCCGTCGTGTCGTCGCGCGCAACTCCGTCGCGCGCGGCCAGCGCCGAGATCAGCTGATGGGCCTGACCGCGGTGATGGATCTGGTGCTGGAACAGGTGGGCCAGGAGGCGCGTGACCGGGTCGCGAGACTCGCCGCCGCGCCGGCGAATGCGGACCAGCGTGTCCAGCGCGGACGGCGTCAGCCCGCTGCAGAGCTCCATCAGCCGCCGGTCGACCTCCTCCTGCGCTGCGCGCAGCGGGGCGAGCCCAGGATGCGGCACCTCGGGGTCGAAGAACGACGCGGGCCGCTCGTGCGGCGGCTCCCCGCGGAGCGCGCGCTCGAGCGCGTCCACATAGAACCAGTCGACGGTCAGGACGTGGTTCAGGGTGGCCGACAGCGAGCCGAAATAGGACGGGGTGGGTACCTCTAGCGCCTCCTCCCCCAGGCGCTCGACCGCGGCGAGGATGCGGCGGTTCGCCCACGCGGAGTTGACCGCCATCGTGAAGAAATGAGCGGAGAGGGGATCTCGTGGGCGTCGCATGGCGGGGTATACGCCGGTCGCGGGATCCGCGCTCTCGCGCCCGGCGCCCGACGCGTGCAACGCCTGACGATTCCGCGCCACAGTAGGGGCGATGCGAGCTGCCTGGTCCATCTGTGGCGTGATGCTCGCGCTCGCTCCCGCTTCGGGGCAGGCGCAGGGGGAGCCCGGCCTCGTCCTGATGGTGCCCGAGGAGGTCCGCGCGGAGTGGACGGCGGCCCTGCAGGTCGAGCTCGCCTCACGCGGCGCGACGGTGGAGCCGGCCGACCCGCCCACGGGGGCGACCGTGCTGCTCCGGGACGCGCACGCCCAGCAGGCGGCGCGGGAGCGGGGGGCGGCGGCGGCCGCCTGGGTGGAGGAGACCGAGCGCGGCTGGAACCTCCGGTTGATCGGCGTCCACGCCACGGAGGTGCGCGTGACGCCGGTGTCGTCGCGCGCCGACGCGCGGACGTTCGCGCTCATCCTGGCGAGCCTGCTCGACGAGCCGCTGCCGCCCGGCGCAGAGGAGCCGGTGGCGGAGCCGACCCCCAGCCCGGACCCGACCCTGGACACGACCCTGGACACGCGCGCCGTCGCAGGGGCCGAAGAGCTGGCCAGCGCCTCCACGCTCCTGGCCGACCCCGGCGAGCCCGCTCGCGTCGCGCGGTCGGGGGACGTGCCCGAGCCGTCCGACACGCCAGGCGTCGAGCCCGGCGACCCTGGCGCGCTGCGCTGGTCCGGGGTCGTGGGCACTGCGGGCTTCGCGATCGCCAACGACTCCCACTTCGAGGGCGGGGCGCTGGTGCGGGGCGGCGTGGGCCTTCGACTCGACGGGTTCGAGGCCGCGCTCCACGTCGACCTCGGCGCCTTTCTGGAGCGTGTCCCGTTTCGCGGAGACGAGGTGCAAGCGCTCTTCCGGACGTGCCTCGAGGCGGGCGGCGTCGTGGCGCTGGACGTCGGCCTCCACCTCGGCGGGCGCAGCTGCGTGGGCCTGGCCGAGATGCGCACCCTGGAGCGCTTCGACCCAATCCGGCCGCCCATGCACGTCGACCGCTTCGGCGGGCTCTGGAGCTTCGGTGGCTACGCGGCCGTCTCCTTCGACCTCGCGCGCTGGGTGCGGTTCTTCATCCGCGCCGAGCTCGAGGCGGCCATTCTCGAGGCCGCCAACCACCCGATCGAGCTCATCCCCGTCCTCTCCACCAGCCTGAGCTTCAGCTGAACCATGTCCATGCGCCTCAGCCTCCACACGTCTCTCGTCCGCCTCTCCCCGAACGCGGCCTCGGAGGGAGAGCGCGAGCTCCTCACCCAGCTCGTCGATCGGCTCCGCTCCCGCGACGACGCCATGGTCGACCGCGTGCTGCGTGAGCTCGTGCCGGAGGTGCGGCGCTGGATGTTCCGTCACCTCGGGCCCAGCGGAGAGGTCGACGACGCGACGCAGGACGCGCTCAGCGAGATCGCCAGCGCCCTGCATCGCTTCGAGGGGCGCTCGAGCCTGGCGACGCTCGCGCATCGGATCACCCTCCGGACGTCGTACCGCTACTACAAGAAGAAGCGGCCCGATCCTCCCTCGCTCGCGACCGAGGCGCCCGATCCCGAGCGGCAGGTGGCGGCGCGCCGGGCGCTCGCCCGCCTCCACGACGCGCTCTCGCAGCTCCCCGATCGGCGCCGCGCGGCCTTCGTGCTCTGCGCGGTGGAGGGCCTCGCGCCGAACGAGGCCGCGGACGTCCTCGGCGTGTCGGCCAACGCCATGCGCAGCCTGCTGTGTCGCGCGCGCCAGCAGCTCGAGGAGCTCTTGGCCCACGACGACGAGCTCGGGAGCTCGACATGAGCGAGCTCGAACGCTTGCTCGCGCTGGCGCGCGACGCCGAGCCGGAGGCGCTCGACGCGGCGGCGACGGACGCGCTCGTGCGCGGCGCGATGCGCACCGCGGCGCCGCAGCAGCCGGAGGCGCGCTCCCTCGATCAGCTCCTCGCCGCGGCCCGTGACGCCGAGCCGGAGCCGCTCGACGACCTGGCCGTGCGGCGCATGGCCCAGCGCGCGGCGATGACCGGAGGGGCGCGCCACAACACGTGGACGCGTCGACGGCTGATGGTCGCGGCCGGCGTGGCGGCGGCGGCGGCGGCGGCGGCGGTGACGCTCTGGTGGTTGCCGACGGCCGCCCCTCCCGACCCGGCGGCCGAGGCGCCTCGCGCGGTCGAGCGCGAGCGTCCGGCGCGGCCGGACGAGGCCAACGAGCCGACCGACCTCGAGCTGCCGACCGGGGACCGCATCGTGGCGGCGTCCGGCGCGCGCTTCAGCGTCGAGATGGCGCGTCCCGAGGAGCGTCGCGTTCGCCTCGGCGGGGGCACCATGCTCTTCGACGTGCGCCCCATCGACGGCGGCCGCTTCTCGGTCAGCACCCCGAACGCGGAGGTCCTGGTGCTCGGCACCGTGTTCACCGTGCACGCCACCGACGAGGGCACGACGGTGCACGTGTACGAGGGCCGCGTCCAGGTGCGAGGGTACGGCTCGGCCGGCGGGCACGACGCGGTGCGGGTCGTCACGGCGGGAGGCATGGTGCACCTGGGGGGCGGCGATCCCGCGAGCGACACCCTGGCGCGCGAGGGGCGGGCTGCGGCGCGCGAGCGCGATGCCGTCGCGTCGACCGACGAGGCGCCCTCGCAGGTGTCCCCCGCGCTGCCGACCCGTCGGCGGGCGGCCTCGGATCGCGGGCCTGCGGTCGAGCCCGAGCCGGCGGTCGAGGCCCACGACGTGAGGCTGTGGATCGCGCGGGGTGACGCGGCGAGGGCTCTCGACCAGGCGCGCCGGCACACCGAGGGCGGGCGGGTCGATCCGTGGAGAATGCTCGAGGGGGACGCGCTGCGTGCGCTCGGCCAGCACGCGGACGCCGCGGACATCTACCGCCGCGCGACGGTAGAGCTCCCGCCGCCGCGTCGCCAGCAAGCCGGGTTCCTCGAGGCGCGCCTGCGCGCGGCCGAGCTGGGGGACCCCGCGGGAGCGCTGCGAGCGCTGCGGGACGCCGAGGTGACGGCCCCCAGCTCGCCGCTCCGCGAGCGCGGCCTCGCCCTCGAGGTGCAGCTCCTCACCCGACTCGGGCGGCACGGCGAGGTGCGTGAGATCGCGCAGGAATACCTCGAGGACTACCCCGAGGGATCGCAGTCCGAGGCCATGCGGCGACACATGGCGGAGCCCTGACGCGGTCCTGGAGAGTTGATCCACCTACCTCCCGTCGCCTGCCGTCCCCCGCGATTCCTGGGCTGCGTTGCTTCCTCGGCCACGTGCTGAGAGCACGCTCCCTCGTCGCACCTATCCCAGAAAACGCGGGAAACGGCATGCTCGGTCCGGTATGCGGCTCAACCTCTCTAGCAGTGTCCGGCAAAGATGACTGCGCGCGCCTCGCCGGCGGGACAGCGCGCCCAGCGCGCCAGTCGCTCCTCCGAAATGCTTCAGCATTTCGTCGTCGGCCCGGCGCGCTGGACACGCCGTCGCGCTCGGCGATGCA
>JAVJQK010000038.1 GCA_040218145.1 Sandaracinaceae bacterium
CCGCTCTTGGTGTAGCGGTAGGCGTCCTGCGCCCCGTTCGGGTGGGTGGTGCCGACGAGGCGATGGGCCTGGTCGTGGTGGTGCTGGGTGACGCCCTTGTCGGTGTCGATGACGCGCTGGAGGTCGCCCTCTCCGGAGTACCTAGGGCGTCGAACTCGCTCAGGCCGAGAGTACGACCCGCCAGAGGGATCCAGGAAGGACCATCCGTCCAGAACGCCTTGCCGGCGTGGAAGGTCGGGCGGTCAACGAATCTGTCCAGTACCGATGCGCCGGAAAATCTGTGCTCCACCTGCGGGCGCCCTCGATACGCGAGACCCCTCAGCACGTGGGGCCTGAAGTGGACAGCTTCGATAATCGCCTGGTGCGTACCGATCGCCCGAGTTGGCACAGATAGCGTGCCGCCCCAGCAAGTCGTCGAGAGTCATGAACGAGACGGTGAAGCCAGCGACTCCAGCTGGATGGATCCCCAGGCCCCATAGGTCTCTTCGGGGGTGGGGCCGCGTCGGCCACGGACTACGCGCCACTCTGGCGTCGGGCCCGAACCGACCGTGTCCCCCAACTTGAGCACCCAGCCCTCTCGGAGCAGGTGGACGGCGGTCTGCGCGCAGAGATCGAAGCGTGCATCGGGGCGATCTCCCAATGGGACCTCGATCTCCGGGAGTTGCAGGTGACTCAGACCTCGCGTGTAGGCGAGCTCATCGTTGGCCTCCACGTTGACCCAGAACGTGCCGAGATCGTCCGGATCCACCGAGGGGTCCTGCAGGAGTCGCGTGACGTCGCTCGCTTCGTGCATCAGGTTGCTGACGGGGAGATAGACGACCGGCCAGCCCGCGCTCGCGAACGTGAAGATCGCTTGGCTCATGCGAAGAAGCTGTTCCATCCGCGCGTTGAACTCGTGCTCGAGGATCATCGATACCTCCAGCACTGCGGTGTGCTCCGACAGTCCGGCGACAGCGTCGGCAGAGAGCTGCGTGTACTTCTCGAAGCGCGGATCGCGGGGATGCCACTGCAGGTGGGCTTTGTCGCCCGTCTCGAAGATGATCTCCTGGTCTGGACGCACCTCAACGTCTTCCGAATAGGTGCGACGATAGCGAGACGCCCAATCGCGCGGCATCCGGTCGCGAGCGACCGGAAAGTACGCCGTCGCGGTCTCCGTCAGAACTCGGCGTACGTCATCCACACCCCAGCCCCGGTCGCTCCGTCGAAGAGAGACGCACCGCCATTCGAGCCAGTGGAGCGATGGATGCTTCACCAGGAAATACTGCTCGACGATCAGGTCTTCGACCACGATTCGCTCGAGAGTCTCCAGGATCGCTGCGTGCGCCCACCTCTCGTGGAGCCTGGGAAACTCCGCTTCGAGCCAGCGGTCCCTCTGGCTGTTCGTGCGACCCAAGAGCTGAGCGCGGGAATGGTCCGGCGCGGCAAGCAGCAGGGGGTGTTCTTCGAGCGGCTCTCGGTACAAGAGGTCACGTGCGCGCTCGAGTTGCCCGTCCGCGATCGCGTCGGTGAACGTCTCCGCGGTGATCGCCGCGTCGCTGAGCTTCCTCGTCACACTCTCTCCGCGTTCATCAGGACTCTTAGGTTCTCCTCGAGGGCGACCGCATCTTCCTCACGCGTGTGAGGGTCTTTCCTCGCGTCATCCAGGGCCTGCTTCGCCGCTTCGATCGCTGATCTCCCGTTGGCGGGCGCGAGGGTCGGGTCCGCGCCGCGTGACAGCAGATGCTGCACCATCGGGCCGATCTCTGGTGCCCGCTCGGACCGCACATCCACTATCCAGCCAAGCGCTGTGCCTCGCCCAGAGATTGCGTCCACCTCTAGTCCCAGCTCGAGAACGGCGTCGAAGAGCTCTGGAGCGAGCGAGTTCGCCGCCATGTGGACGGTCACAGCATTCCGCTTCGGGTCGATCGCTGCGCCGCTGCGCAAGAGCAGGAGGGCGGTCTTGCTCCATCCGCGCTTGAGACACATGTCGAACGCGCGGGCTAGCTCGGTCGCTCCGCGCGGACCCGCGTCGAGAATCGCGGCGACCAGGTCCGGCACGTTTCGGCTCGCGGCGATCTCTAGCGGCGTGAAGGCCCCTTCGCCCGGATCGGGGGCCTCGCACACGAGCTTCCAGCCGTCGAGATCCCCGGCCCACGCCGCCCAGTGCGCCGCCGTCCAGCCGTGCTCGTCGATCGCGTCGAGTTGCGCGCCGGCAGCCATCAGGCGCTTCATGGTGGTGTGGCGGCCGCCCAGATAGGCGGCGAGCATCAACGGCGTCATCCCACGAAGGTTGCGTGCCTCCACGTTCGCCCCAGCATTCAGCAAGCCGAACAGCGCTCCCTCGCAGCCTGCCTCGACCGCGTGGAACAGGGCCGTGAACCCGAACGCGTCCGCATCTTCTAGCCGCTCCGGGCTGATCTCGAGTCTCGTCGACTCGGAGGCGTCGATGATCCGACGCATCAAGGGAGTGATACCGACGTGGGGATGGGAGCCCGTCTGCTTGACGACCTTCACCCCGCGCATGGTCTCGAAGTGGTCCATCGCGGCTAGGGGAGCGAACCAGTAGTTCGTGACCCCGAGCCCGAAGAGAGCCGGCAGCTCGTCGTAGTCGAGGCGAAGTACCAAGTTCTCCGGGACGGGGAAACTCAGGAGAGACCGAACACGGACTTGCGTTCGCGAAAGATCGATGCGGTCCTGGAGATCCGGCACGTCCACCGCGACGAAGTCGGTGCGTCGACCGGCGCCCACTCGCCGGCGCCGGAGCCCGAGGTCATGATCGACCAGCAGCACCGGCGTCTCCCGCGGCGCTACGCCGTAGCCGCCGAGCGCACGAGCCGCCTCGTCGCGGAGGATCACCCATGGCGTCGGTGTGTTCAGCCAGTCCGTTTGGGCAACGATCCGTAGATCCGCTGCGAATTCCATGGGTTGCGGATACCACTCCGCCTGGGAGGGGAGCTTCGGCAGGCTCCTCGCCCGACGACCCGAAACGAGAGGAAAGCCGTCATAGACCTCGTCGGTTCCGGCGAAGCGGCCGTCCTCGCTAGTAATTTGGATGAGGGTTGGCAGGTTACTGATCACGGGAGCCTCGGGTAGAGATCGTCGATCTCGTCGATTTCATCGAGATGGCGACCACCACCTCGTTCCTGCAAAACGGTTCGAACATCGTTCTCTACATCGGCGACCGCGCCCTCCAACTCCCCATCGGGGACGCGCCCCAGCGAACCATGCTCTTCCAGCAGCTGCGCTTGGCGTCGATTCAGTGCTTCCCTGACCCGCCTCGAGTACTCGGGATGATCGCGCTGCTGGCCCCGTCGATGCGTGGGTAAGCTATCTCGGGCGGCTTCTGGGGCCTCTTCGGTGGGGAGCATGATGCCATTGTTCGGACGGTCGACTCCATCCGGCTGGGCGACGGGATCGCCCGGCTGGCGGTCTCGGCCGCGAAGTCCCCGCGCCCTAGCTTCGCTCGTCAGTGGGTGCTCGGCGTCCACACTCGCAGGGATGACGTGATGTCCTTCGTGGCCGTCGGGGTGCTCGAAGGTCGGGTCTCCTCGCCGAGTCCGCTCTTGGTCGCGTAGTCCCCGCCGGAGCGCCCCGCTGTCTCCGTGCTGCCGGCGGCGGCTTGGATTTGGATTTGCGCCATCGCGCCACGACCGCGAATCCCCGTCGAAGTGGCGTTGGGGATGTGGGTTCGGAGGCCGATTCCGCACGGGGATCGGACCGTTCGGTCCTTCCCGCCAATGATAGCCGTCCGGCGGGTCTCCGTATCCACGCGCGTGTGCTTGACGGTGGCCAGCGGACGTCGGCTCGGCGGACCCGGGCGGGCCAGCTGCGTCACTTCGATCTCCGGCCCGTCTCCCGGAGGTTGCCTCGTCCCCTCCCTCGTCGCTTGCAGACTGGGTGGGTCCACAGTCATCCAGACCTCGCACGTCTACACGTGATTCCGGACGCCAGGCGTATGCGTAGACGTTCGGTGCGCCTTGCTCCCCGATCGGATCGACCTGGAGGTAGCGGCCGAGCCAGGGGGAGTAGTAGCGGAAGCGGTTGTAGTGGAGGCCGAGCTCGGGGTCCCACCAGTGGCCGGGGAAGCGGAGGGGCTGGTAGAAGTCGTGGCCCTTCAGGACGTGGGCGGTGCCGTAGGGCTCGACGTAGGCTTCCCAGACGGTGTCGCCGGCGTCGTCGACGACCTTCTCGGGGCAGCCGCGCTGGTCGGTGAAGAGGTAGTAGCGCTGGCCTGAGGCGGGGTCGGCGTCCTCGCTC